>CAZXJB010000026.1:13260-25439 GCA_964640965.1 uncultured Actinomycetes bacterium
CGGCGCGCGGACCTCGACCACGCGGAAGCCCGCGCGGGCCGCCTCGATCGTCATCGCGGTCTCGACCCCGAAGCCGCGGGCGAGCGGCCGGCAGACCGCGAGGACCTCCGCACGGACGGCGCGCTGGCCGGACAGCGGCTCGGCGACCTCGAGACCGGTGAGGGCCCGGATCGCGCGCCCCGCCGCGCGCTTGACGAGGCCGAACCCGGCCCCCACGGCCGGCGGGAACCGCGCGACGGCGAGGTCGGCGCGCCCCGAGAGCACCTCCTCGAGCACGACGCCGAGCTCCCGCGCGCTCGCCCCGAGGTCGGCGTCCGCGAGGAGCCACACGTCGGCCGGGGGCAGGCGGCGCAGGGCCCCCTCGAGCGCCCCGCCCTTGCCGATCGACCGGGCGAGCCGCAGGACGGTCGCCCCGGCCGCGAGGGCCGCCGAGGCGGTCCCGTCCGTCGAGCCGTCATCCACCACCACGACCTCGTCCACGAGCTCCCGCAGGGCCCGGGCCGTCGCGGCGACGCGGTCGACCTCGTTCCGCGCCGGGACCAGGGCGACCACCCTGCGCGTCACGGCGGCGGGGGCAGGGGTGCGCTCCCGTCCTCGATGCCGTAGTCGCCCCCCTCTCCGGTGAGGATCAACCGCTGGAGCCCGAGCACGAGGGCGGCGCCGCCTCGGCTCTCGTCGACGTCGTCCACCGTCACCAGGCCGTCCACGCCCGCGCGGCGGAGCGCCTCGACGAAGGGGACGGCGGTCTCGGTGGGCTCCCCCGCGGCCACGGGCAGCCCGAGCTCGGCCAGCCGCTCGACCAGGGGCACCGCGAAGGCCTCCGGAGGCATCGTCGGGTCCGCGTCCCCGCCCCCGGCCAGGACGAGCACGACCTGGCGGGGGCCCCCGAGCCCCGCGAGGACCTCGTCGGACAGCCCCGCGTCGGCCGGCGTCAGGTATCCCTCGCCGAGCAGGGTCCGCAGGAGGTCGTCCTCCCGTGGGTCGCGACGGACGTCGGTCGCGAGGCGGTCGGCGAGCGCGCGGGCGGCGAGCGCGGGCAGCTCGACCGGATCGGCCTCGGGTCGCCCGAGCAGCTCGGCGAGGCTCGCCTGCGCGAGGGCGTCCTCGGGCGCCAGCGAGGCCCGGGCGACGAGCACGACCGGCGTTGCGCCGGCCTCCTCCAACGCACGCCTCGCCTCCGACAGCGCGCCGTCGTCGAGCCCCTCCTGCGCGACCAGCACGATCCGCTGGCCGAGGAGGCGCCCCTGGGTGAGGTGGCCGAGGGCGACGTCGTTGAAGGCGCGCTCGGCCGAGAGCCGGTCGCGGAGCTCGCCCACCTGGGCCCGCAGGTCGTCCATCGTCCGCCGCTGCTCCTCGACCTGCGCCCGCAGCTGCTCGACGAGCCGAGGTTGGATGAAGGCGCTGCCCGCGAGCATGCCGAGCGCGAGCGCGAGGAAGATCGCCACGATCGTCACCACGTGCTGCCGGAACGAGATCACGGTCCCTCCCTCGCCGTGGGCCGCACCCCCGGCGTCGCGCCCATCCCGACCTCCCCGCCCGCGTCCCGGCTCGGCCTCACAGCAGCCCGCGCAGCTCGAAGAACCACTGGCGCGCCTGGTCGAGCAGGAGCGTCACGTACAGCCGCAGCGAGGGCGACACCGCGATGACGAGCCCCATCGCCGCGATCGCGCCGCCGATGAGCAGGAGCGCGTCCCGGGTGCGCAGCCTCGGCGAGTACACGCGCGAGACGCCCTTCGCGTCCATGAGGATCTCGCCGACGCGCAGGCGCACGAGGAACGTGCTCGACATCCCCTCCCGGCCCTTGTCGAGGAACTCGCGGAGGTTCCCGTGGGTCCCGACCGCGACGATCGTCTCGGCGCCCTTCTCGTGGCCGAGGAGGAACGCGACGTCCTCGCTCGTCCCGGCGGCTCGAACGACCCTGTAGGGGACGCCGAGCGCCTCGAGCCGGGCCTGGCCCGGCGCCCGGCCGTCCCGGTAGGCGTGCAGCACGATCTCGGTGCGCAGGCGACGCCGGAGGCGGCCGGCCGGACGCAGGGCCAGGCGGAGGGCCTCGTCGGAGACGCTGTCCATGTCCCCGATGATGATGTCCGGGCGGTACCCGGCCTCGATGAGCGCGTCGGCGCCGCCGTCCACGCCCACGAGGACGGGACGGACGTCGCGGATGTACGGCCCGAGGACCGCGAGGTCCTCCTTGTACCCGTATCCGCGCACGACGACCAGCATCGCGCGGCCCGCGAGGTCGTGCTCGAGCTCGGGCAGGCCGGCCCCGCCGAAGAGGAGGTCGCGCTCCCGCTGCAGGTAGGCGACGGTGTTCCTCGCGAACCGATCGAACCGATCGGCGAGCCCGAGCTGGGCCTCCGCCATGGCCCGGGCGACCGACTCCGCGGTCTGCCGGACCCCGATGCCGACCAGGCGGTCGCCCGCGAAGATCCGATCGCCCTCGATCCGCACCCGATCGCCCTCGCGCACCTTGCGGAACAGCAGCGGCCCGACGCCGTCCACGAGCGGGATGCCAGCATCCAGGAGGATCTGCGGCCCGAGGTTCGGGTACCGGCCCGAGATCGAGCGCGCCGCGTTCACCACGGCCACCACCCCGGCGGCGACGAGCGCCTCGGCCGACACCCGGTCGAGATCCTCGTGGTCGATCACGGCCACGTCGCCGGGCTCCGCCCGCCGCACGAGCCGCTTGGTCCGAGCGTCCACCCGGGCGGTGCCGGAGCGGGCCCCCGCCTCCGTCTCACGCCTCGGCGGGTGCCCGAGCAGCCCTCGCGTCCTCGATGCGGCCGTGGGAACCTCCGGACGGGCCCGACCTTCGGACGCCCGCACCGCAAGCCTAGCGGACGCGCCGCGGGGTTCGGTAGGCACCGGTCGGGCCACTGGTCGTCACGCCGGCGGCGGGGTCTGCCGCGGCGGCAGGATCACCGCCGCCCGCGACCGCCTCCGGCCGCATCCCGCCCACGACCCGCCACGACCAGGAGCTCCTCGGCATGGGCGGCGGCCCCGGGGCTCCCCGGCATCCCCGCGAGCATCCGCGAGAGCTCCCCCACCCGCTCCCCGTCCTCCAAGACCCGCGCCGAGGCCGTCCCGCCCCGCTTCTCGACCCGAACGTGGCGATCGGCGAAGGCCGCGATCTGGGGCAGGTGGGTCACGACGATCACCTGACGGTGCTCCGCCAGCCGGGCGAGCCGTCTCCCCACGGCGAGCGCCGCCTCCCCGCCGATCCCCTGGTCGACCTCGTCGAAGACGAGCGTCGGCACGTCGTCGAGGTCCACGAGGGCGCTCCGGCAGGCGAGCATCGTCCTTGAGAGCTCGCCGCCGGAGGCGACCTTCGCGAGCGGCAGCAGGGGCTGACCCGGACCGCCCGCGAAGCCGAGCTCGGCCCGCTCCGCACCCGTCGCCGTCGCCTCGGGGTGGGAGACCAGGCGCACCTCGACCCGCGCGCCGGCCATCCCGAGCTCCTGCAGCTCGGCCTCGAGCGCCCGCGCGAGGGCCGGCGCCGCGCGGCGGCGCCCATGGGTCAGGCGGGCGGCGAGCTCCCGGGCCCGCTCCCGGGCCTCGTCGAGCTCCCGCCGGAGGGCCGCGGCCCGCGCGTCGGAGCCCGCGAGCTCCTGGGCCCGGGAGCGGGCCCGCTCGAGGTACGCGAGCACCTCGGCCTCATCCGCCCCGTACTTGCGTTCGAGCTCGGTGAGGAGGGCGAGCCGGGACCGGACCTCCTCGAGCCGAGCGGGGTCCAGGGCGAGGGCCTCCGCGTAGCGCCGCACGTCCCGCAGCAGGTCGACCGCGTCCTCCGCCAGGCCCTCCGCACGCTCGGCGAGGGCCGCGGCGGACGGATCGAGGCCCCCGGCCCGCCGCAGGGCCCCGGCCGCGAGGCCCAGGCCTTCGATCGCCGAGCCCTCCTCTCCGAGCGCGTGCGTCGCCTGACCCGCGAGCTCCACGAGCCGCTCGACGTGCTCGAGCCGGGACGCCTCCGCCTCCAGCTCCGAACGCTCGCCCGGGCGCGGCGCCGCCGCCTCGATCTCGCGGATCTGGTACCCGAGGAGGTCGAGCTCGCGCTCCCGCTCCCGCTCGTCCCGCTGGAGCTGCTCGAGCTGCCGGGCGAGGCTCGCCACCCGCTCGTGGACCTCGCCGTAGGCCCGGAGCCTCGAGAGGTGCTCCGGGCCCGCGGAGCGGTCGAGGAAGGCCGTCTGCGCCGCCGGCGAGAGCAGCCGCAGCCCCTGGTGCTGGCCGTGGAGCTCGACGAGCTCCTCGCCGATCGCCGCGAGCGCCGAGAGCGGCGCGAGGCGCCCGCCGATCCTGGCCGAGCTGCGGCCGTCGGCGGTGATCCGACGGGCGCAGATGACCTCGCCCTCCTCCGCCCACCCCTCGCGCAGGGCCACAGGCGGGGCGTCCGCCCGCAGCTCGACCTCGGCCGCGGGAGCACCGGGGCGCACGAGGGAGGCCGCCGCGCGCCGACCGAGCGCGAGCTGCAGCCCGACCGTGATCATCGTCTTGCCGGCCCCGGTCTCGCCGGTGAGCACGTTCAGGCCCGGGTGGAGCTCGAGCTCGAGCCGGTCGATCACCCCGAGGCCACGGATGTGCAGCTCGTGGAGCACGGCCGGATGCTACCGCGGGGGTCTCACACGCCGGGCGGCCGCCGGAGCGGCGCCTCGCCGGGCAGGTCGAACTTCTCGCGCAGGAGCGCGTGGAAGCCCGGCGCGTCCTCGCGGCGGACCATCCTGGCCGGGTTCGGGGCCCGGCCGATGCGCACGCTGGCGCCGACCGGCAGCTCGAGGCTCTCGCGGCCGTCGGCCGACAGCAGCCCGTCCTCCTCCCCGACGACCTGCAGGGTCACCCGCTCGTCGGGGTGCAGGACGAGCGACCGATCGAACACCATGTGGGCGGCGACCGGGGTGACGATGAGGCACGAGACGGTCGGCGTGACGATCGGCCCCCCGCTGGAGAACGAGTACGCCGTCGAGCCCGTCGGCGTCGCCACGATCACGCCGTCGGCCGAGAAGGTCGTGACGTACTCCTCGTCGACGAACACGGCGAGCCGCACGAGGCGGTGACGGGCCCGCTTCTCCACGATGACCTCGTTCAGGGCCCACTGCGGCTCGAAGGCGGCGCCGCCGAGCGCCTCGGCCACGACGGCCATCCGCTCCTCGATGCAGGCCGTTCCCGCGAGGGCCCGCTCGAGCAGCGGCGGCGCGTCCTCCGGCTCGACCTCCGTGAGGAAGCCGAGCCGGCCGACCTTCACCCCGAGGACCGGGCAGGACGACCTGGAGGCGAGGTGCGCGGCGTGGAGGAAGGTCCCGTCCCCGCCGACCGAGACGATGAGGTCGAGCCCCTCCACGAACGCCCGGGCGCTCTCCGGCGCCTGGCGGCCGTCGTCGTGGAACCGTCGGCACTCCACCCCTCGCTCCTCGAGCCACCCGGCGAGCCGGTCGGCCGCGAAGCGGGCGGCCTCGCGGTCCGGATGCACGACGAAGCCGACCCGCTTCACCGGCGCCCCCGGGCAGCGCCCGCCGTCCTCGCGAGCGCGAGCGCCTCCGCGACCGCACCGTCCACGTCCAGCGGCCCCGCCGGCGCGCCCTGGACGGCGTGCAGGAGGAACTCGACGTTGCCCGCCGGACCGAGGACGGGCGAGACCGCCACCGCCTGCGGCGCGAGACCCGAGGCCGCGAGGGCGGACGCGACGCGGCCGATCGCGCGGCGCCAGACCGCCGGATCGCGCACCACCCCACCCCGGCCGACCTCGCCGCGCTCGGCCTCGAACTGCGGTTTGACCAGGCAGACGACGTCGGCACCGGGTGCCGCCACGCGCGCGATCGCGGGCGCGACGAGCGCGAGCGAGATGAACGACAGGTCCGCCACGATCAGGCTCGGTCGGGCCGGCAGCGACGAGGGCTCCAGGGTCCTCGCGTTCGTGCGCTCAAGCACGACGACCCGCGGATCGCTCCGCAGGCTCCAGGCCAGCTGGCCGTACCCGACGTCGACCGCGGTGACCCGGGCTGCGCCGCCCGCGAGCAGCCGATCGGTGAACCCCCCGGTGGAGGCGCCGAGGTCCAGGCACTCGCGACCGGCGGGATCCACGCCGAACCGCGCGAGCGCCGCATCGAGCTTCTCACCCCCGCGCGAGACGAAGCGCCGCGCGGGGCGAGCGAGCTGGATCGGTTCGTCGGAGGTGACGAGCGAAGCGGGCTTCGCGGCCGGCGAGCCCCGCACGAGCACCCATCCGGCCCGGACGGCCTCCTGCGCCTCGGCGCGCGAGGACACGAGGCCGCGCCGAACGAGCTCGGCGTCCAGCCGCCGGCGAGCCACGGCGTGGCCGGCTACGCGGCGCCTCCCGCTCCTCCGGCCGCGGGGCTCGACGCCGCGGGAGCCGTCGCCGCCTTCCGCGAGGCCGGCTTGCGGGCGGCGGGCTTGCGGGCGGCGGGCTTGCGGGCGGCGGGCTTGGCGCCGGCCCCGCGCTCCAGCTCACGGACGCGCTTCCTCAGGGCGTCGACCTCGTCCTTCGTCGCGACGCCCACCGCCGACAGCTGCGACCGGACCTCGGTCCGGACCAGCTCGACGAGCCGCTGGCGGTTCTTGTTCGACCACTCCAGGAGGTCCTGCGCGGCCTTGGCGACCTGCTCCTTCCCCTGGCCCTGCAGGAGCGAGCGGGCGAGCTCCTGCGCCCTCGCCGGGGTGAGCTTGCCGACCGCGGCCTCCATGTACTTGCGGACGTCGGCGATGCTCTTCATGCATCCACCTCCTCGGTCGTCCCCCGACAGGATACGCCGCCGCGGCCCTCCGCTCCCGCGAGGCTTGCTACGCTTCGCTCGTGCGAGCGCCGGAGCCGCCGTCGTGATCCCGATCCGGGACGCGAACCCGACGCGGCGCGTGCCGTGGGTGACCCTGGCGCTCATCGCGGTCAACGTCGTCGCGTTCCTCCTGTGGGAGCCGACCTTCGCGAGCCAGGCGAGGCAGCAGGGCTTCTTCTACTGCAACGCGGCGATCCCGTGGGAGATCTCCCACGGCGAGAGCCTCGCCCGCGGAGGCCCGGAGGCCCGGCGCGGCATCGAGGCCGATCTCGGTCCCGGCGCCGGCGTCGCGGTTCAGCGCTTCCTGCAGCGACGGTGCCCGGACAAGAGCTGGCTCGTCTCGATCTTCGTCGCGATGTTCCTGCACGGCGGATGGCTCCACATCGGCGGGAACATGCTGTACCTGTGGATCTTCGGGAACAACGTGGAGGACCGCCTCGGGCGCCTCACGTTCATCGCCTTCTACCTGCTCGGCGGCGTCGCCGCGATGCTGCTGCAGCTGGCGATGGGCCCGGACTCGACGATCCCGACGCTCGGAGCCTCCGGCGCGATCGCGGCGGTGCTCGGCGCCTACCTCGTGCTGTTCCCCCGCGCGCGGGTCACGACGCTCGTGATCTTCTTCTTCATCACCGTGGTCGACGTGCCGGCGGGATTCCTGCTGGCAGCCTGGTTCGTGCTCCAGCTCTTCAGCGGCGTGGGCCAGCTCGGCACGCATCTCGCCGGGGGGGTCGCGTACTGGGCGCACGTCGGCGGCTTCGCGTTCGGCGCGGCGGTGACCTGGCTGGTCTTCCGGGGCCGGCGCCCGCCGACCCGCCCGGTCACCTGGCCGCCGCCGCGCCCCGACTACCTCTGACCCGGCCGGTCCGCGATCGGCGGCGGCTCCAGCAGCGCCCGGACGTCGGGCACGATGTACGTCGGCCGAGCCTCGGAGGCACGGGCCCGCTCGGCGTCCGTGACGCCCGAGAGCACGAGCACGCTGTCCCACCCGAGGGCGTTCGCCCCCGCGATGTCGGTCTCCGGGCGATCGCCGATCACGAGCGGCCGGCCGTCGCCGATCCGCCGCACCGCGGCGCGGTAGAGGTGCGGGTGGGGCTTGCCGACGACCTCCGCCTCCACCTCCGTCGTCGTCGTGACGACGGCGAGGAGCGCCCCCGCCCCCGGCCAGAGCCCGTCCGGGGCGGGGAAGGCCCGGTCGTCGTTCGTCGCGACGAGCGCCGCCCCGCGCTGCACGAGGAGGCAGGCGCGGCGGAGCTTCGCGTAGGTGACCTGCCGATCCCAGCCCACGACGACGCAGTCCGCCCGCTCGGGCTCACCGTCCAGGACCTCGACCCCCGCCTCGGCGAGCGCTCGCCGGATCCCCTCCTCCCCGATCACGAACGCGGTCGCGTACCCGCGTGAGCTTGCCAGCTCCGCGGTCGCGAGCGCCGAGGTGACCACCTCCGCGGGCTCGGCCCGGTAGCCGAGGCCGCGGAGCATCTCGGCTACGGCCTCCGGCGTGCGGGCCGAGTTGTTCGTCACGAACGCCAGTCGATGCCCTTCCGCGCGCAGCGCGGCGAGCGTCTCCGGACCGCCGGGGACGACCTCCGGACCGCGGAACAGGACGCCGTCGAGATCGAACAGGAGCGGGTCGTAGCCGTCGGTGAGCCGCATGCCTCAGCCGACGAGCCGCGCCAGGGCCGCCTCGTAGTCGGCCATGCCGGGACGGAGGGCGACCGCGAGCTTCAGGTGCCCGAGCGCGCGGGCGCGCTCCCCGGTGCGCTCGCACGCGAGCCCGAGCGCGAAGTGCGCGTAGTCGTTCGCCGGGTCGATCGCGACGGCCTTGGCGAACTCGCGCCGAGCTCGGGCCATCCGCCCGGTGAGGAACCACGCCCGGCCGAGCGCCTCGCGGATCGAGGCCTTCTCCGGCTCGAGCAGCTTCGCGCGCGAGAGCAGCATCGCGGCCTGGTGCGGGTGGCCCTCGCGCAGGAAGCGCGTCCCCCGCACGAACAGGTCGTAGGCGGACTCCGGTTCCGAGGCTCTGCTATACAAGGCGCGTGTCCAGGGTCTTCCCGTTCATCGGGCTCCTCTTCGACGGCGAGCGCGTCGGCTCGCTCGACCTGGTCACGACCCCGCCCTACGACGTGATCTCGCCGGCGGAGCGGCGCCGCTTCCAGGTCCTCAGCCCCTACAACGTCATCCGCCTGGAGCTCGGCGAGGACCGGCCCGGCGACGACGCGCAGGACACCAAGTATAGGAGGGCGGCGGAGGAGCTCCGCCGCTGGCGGGCCGACGGGGTGTTGCGCCCGACCGACGAGCCCGCCTACTTCGCGTACGAGATGCGCTTCCGGCTGCACGGATGCCCGCGGCGCGTCCGCGGGATCGTGGCGGCCGTCGAGCTCGAGGACTGGGGCGGCTCGATCCTCCCCCATGAGCGCACGATGGCCGCGCCGGTGGAGGATCGCCTGCGCCTGATGCGCGCCGCCCGAGCCAACCTGTCCTGCATCCAGGCCGTCTTCCCCGGCCCGATCCCGGAGCTCGCCGACGCGCTCGGCGCGATCGCGGCGAGGACCGCCGACGCCGTCTCGGTCGACGAGGCGGGGGTCGAGCACCGGCTGTGGGTGGTCTCGCCCGGCGAGCTGGACCCCGCGCCCTGGCTCGCCGGCCAGAGCCTGATGATCGCCGACGGCCACCATCGGTACACGATGTCCCTCCGCTTCCGCGACGAGATGCGTGAGCGCCACGGGCCCGGCCCGTGGGACCGGGTCATGATGCTGCTCGTGGACGGCGCCCTCGAGGATCCGCCGGTGCTCCCGTACCATCGCATCCTCACCGAGGGCGACCCGGGCGAGACGGGCGAGCGCGTCCTCGATCTGCACGAGATCCTCGACGAGATCGACGATGAGCGCCTCGCCTACGGGCTCGTGATGCTCGACCGGGGCGTGCCCTCGTACCACGTGGTCCGGATGGCCGCGGGCGACCCGCCGACGGTGTGCGCGCTGCACCGCGGGCCCCTCGCGGGACGCGACGAGCACCTGCGGTTCACGCACGACGCCGCCGAGGCCGAGGAGGCGGTCCGGCACGGCGAGGCCCGGGCGGCGTACATCCTGCCGCCCACGACCGCCGCCCGGATCCGCGCCGTCGTCGAGCGAGGGGAGCGTCTCCCGCAGAAGTCGACCTTCTTCTGGCCGAAGCCGCGCTCCGGCATGGTCATCCGCGCCCTCGACGCCGACCCGGACTGAG
This sequence comes from uncultured Actinomycetes bacterium, assembly GCA_964640965.1. Taxonomy (GTDB): domain Bacteria; phylum Actinomycetota; class UBA4738; order UBA4738; family HRBIN12; genus HRBIN12. The sequence continues at coordinate 23,262 of CAZXJB010000026.1, forward strand.
CCGAGCGACGGATCACCCCCCGACCTGCGCGTCGAGCTTCTTGATCCCCGTCGCGACGACCTCCGTGAGGCTGCGAGCGCCGGCTCCGCTCCGGTAGAAGCGGCGGACCAGCTGACCGTGGACCAGGACCTCGTCGCCCTTGGCGATGCCCTCGAGGGCTCGCTTGCCGACGTCCCGGTGCCACGCGGCGACCGGGAGGGGGAGGAGCCGCTTCCCGCCGTCCGGAACGGAGAGCCGGAGCTCGGTGACCTCGTCCCCCGACGGCATCCTGCGCTCGACGGGGTCGGTCGCGACCGTGCCGGCGAGCACGACCACGTTCACCGTGACCATCCAGCCCTGCCTCCTCTCGTCGACCCCGGCCACCGGCGGTGGCCCGGCGTTCGGGTCGCATCGACCGTATCACCCCCCACCGACACCCCGGAGATCCTGGGCCGCAACGCGAGCGGGCGTGGAACGGTGCCCGCGCGCGGAGCGGGTCCCCTACACTGGGGGCGTGGAGCCGGTCACCACCGAGATCGCGCCCGGGCTCGTCGCGATCGACACCCTCTACGGCGGACGAGAGCGGTACACCGCCGCGTACCTCCTCGCCGCGGAGGAGCCCGCGATCGTCGAGACCGGCCCGACGACCTCATCCGAGCCCGTCACCCGCGGGCTCGAGCAGGCCGGGATCGGCCCGCGGGACCTCGCGCACATCGTGGTCACGCACATCCACCTCGACCACGCCGGCGGCGTCGGCGAGCTCGCGCGCCGGTTCCCCCGCGCCCGGGTCTGGGTCCATGCGCGCGGCGCGCCGCACCTCGCGGATCCCACGCGCCTGGTCGCGAGTGCGACGCGTCTGTACGGGCCGGAGGGGATGGCAGCCCTCTTCGGCCCGGTGCTGCCGGTCGCGGCCGACCGCATCCGCTCCCTCGCCGATGGCGATCGCATCGATCTCGGCGGGCGTGTCCTCGAGGCCCTGGATACCCCCGGGCACGCCTCGCACCACGTCGCGCTCGTCGATGGGGCCACGGGCGCGGTCTTCACCGGGGACGCGCTCGGCATCCACCTGCCGGACCTGCCGATGCTCCGTCCGGCCACCCCGCCACCCGACTTCGATCTCGAGGCGAGCCTCGCGAGCATCGAGCGCATCCGCGCCCGCGCCCGCGGCGCCTTCCTGCTGTTCTCGCACTTCGGCCCCGTGCGGGAGGTCGAGCGGATCTGCGATCTCGCCGCGCGCCGGACCCGCTCCTGGGTCGAGGTCGTCCGCGAGGCGCTGCGCCGCACCGAGGACGTCGAGGAGATCGTGGCGCTGCTCGAGGCCGAAGCCCGCCGTGACGTCGAGACGGGTGCCGAGGCCGAACTCGACCTCGACCGCCTCGAGCTCCTCTCCGGGGTCCGCATGAACGCCCTCGGCATCCTCCGCTACTGGCGCAAGCGCGCGGAGGCCGAGGGTGAGCGGGCTCAGCCCGAGAGCTGAGCCACGCGTTCGGCCACGTCGAACGCGGCCGGATCGTGGCGGAGGATCTTGCGGAACTCGCGCTCGGCCTCGGCGCGCCGGCCCGCGCGCTCCAGCACCGAGCCGGTCACGTACCAGACCCGGAGCACCTCGGGCGAGGCGACGTCCTCGCGCGTCCGCACCCGTCGCAGGAGCCCGAGGGCCTGCTCGATGCGCCCGAGATCGGCGAGGGCGCTCGCGGCGACGATCACCGCCTCCGCCTTCGACGCGAGCGGCACCGCACGGGACGCGAGGGCCTCCTCGGCGAGCTCGACGGCCTTCTCTGGGCGCCCAACCGCCCGCAGGCAGTCCGCGATGAGGTGGTTCTGGTCGGCGCGCCCGGACATGCGCCGGTACGCCTGGAGCTCGGTCAAGGCCTCGCGGTACCGCTCGAGCCGGTACAGCGCCATGCCGAGCACCTCGCGGACGGCGGCCGAGCGCGGGGCGAGGGCCTTCGCCTTCAGGGCCTCGCTCGCCGCGGCGCGCCCGTCCCCGCGCGCCAGGAGCTCGACGGCGCGCTCGAGCCGCGAGATCGCGCTCTCCGCCTTGCCCGTCCGAGCGGTGGCGCGCAGCTCCCGCACGATCTCGGGTGGCAGCGTCCGCTGCGGCCGTGAGGGACCGCGGGAGGCGGGACGGGTCCGCGGGAGCTTCGGCACGCACCCAGGGTACCCGGTGGGCGAGCGCGGGCGCGTCGCGGACCCGAG
>CAZXJB010000027.1:0-24178 GCA_964640965.1 uncultured Actinomycetes bacterium
GTGCGGTAGCGTTCCCGGGACCATGACCGGCCCCGAGATCTGGCTGCGCGTCGCCCTGGCCCTGCCCCTCGGGCTGGCGTTCGGGAGCTTCCTCACGGTCGTGATCCACCGGGTGCCGGCGGGGGAGTCCATCGTCCGGCCGCGCTCGCGCTGCCCGGCCTGCGGGACCCAGATCCTCGCACGGGACAACGTCCCGGTGGTCTCGTGGGTGCTCCTTCGGGGCCGGTGCCGCTCCTGCGGCGCGCGCATCTCGGCCGTGTATCCGCTCCTCGAGCTCGGGACCGGGGCGCTCTTCGTGGGCGCGGCGCTGCGGCATCCGGACCCGTGGCGGGCGGTGCTCCTCGCGCCGTTCCTGGGGGTCCTCCTCGCGCTCGCAGTCATCGACGCCCGCACCAAGCGCCTCCCGAACCGGATCGTCTACCCCTCGCTCGCGGTCTCGGCGGCGTACCTGGCGCTCGTCCGCCTACTCGGCCGGCCCGCGGATCTCGCCGGGGCGGGCATCGGGCTCCTCGCGTACGGAGGGGGGCTCCTGCTCGTCGCACTCATCTCCCCGCGGGGGATGGGGATGGGCGACGTGAAGCTCGCGGGGTTCATCGGCCTCGTCCTCGGGGCCCTCGGCCTGCGGTACGTGGCCGTGGCGGCCGGGCTGGGCATCCTCCTCGGGGGAGTGGGGGCCGTGGCGGCCCTGCTCGCCGGCGCCTCCCGAAAGCAGGCGGTGCCCTTCGGCCCGTTCCTCGCCGCCGGCGCGGCGCTCGCCGTCTTCGTCGCGCCCCAGGTGGCTCGGCTCTACCTCGACCTCCTCGTCTGATCCCGTCTCCCCGGCGCGCTGCGCGGGGCGAGAGCGCCAAGTGTTGCGCGTGTGAATCCTGAAAAGAAGTGCTAATTACATCTATGTAATTCAGCCTATCGTGCCGAAAGTAGTCAGGCGAGGCTATTGACGAAGAGTGTTGCACTTGTTACGTTCCGCGTCCCAGGGATGGGATGTGGGACATGAGGCGGATGTTGAACATGTTCGAGATGTTGAAGTTGTGGGAGATGTGACGGATGAGCAAGCGGAGGCCGTTCGTCGGGGATCGCCTGCTCACGGTGGCCGAGGTGGCCGCGACGATGCGCGTGTCGAACATGACCGTGTACCGGCTCATCAAGAGCGGGCAGCTGGCGGCCATCCGGGTGGGCAAGAACTACCGGATCCGCGAGTCCGACGTGGACCGGTACCTGTCCGAGCGGTCGGTGTAGGCGGGGGCGGGCGATGCCGAGGAAGACCCGGAGCGTGTGGGAGGCGGGCGACCGGCTCCTCACCGTGGCGGAGGTGGCGGCCACGATGCGGGTCTCGAACATGACCGTGTACCGGCTCATCAAGGCCGGCGAGCTCCCGGCGCTGCGGGTCGGGAAGAGCTACCGGGTGCGGGAGTCCGAGGTCGACCGGTACCTCGCGGCCCGCTCCGTCGAGGTGGAGGGAGCGTAGGCGTGGCCCGGACGAGGATCGGCGTGGACATCGGCTCGACCGGCGTGCGGGTGGCCGAGGTCGTGCCCGGGGACGTGCCGGTGCTCGTGCGGGCCGGGCAGGTCCCCCTGCCCCCGGGCGCGGTCGAGGCCGGGGAGGTCCGGCAGCCCGAGCTCGTCGCCGCGGCCCTGCGCGAGCTCTGGTCCACGGCGAAGGTGAAGGGGCGGCAGGTCCACCTCGGCGTCGGGAACCAGCGGGTCGTGGTGCGCGAGATCGCCCTCCCCTGGCTCCCCGAGAAGGAGCTGCGGGCCTCGCTCGGGTTCCAGGTCCAGGAGTTCATCCCCATGGCGGTCGAGGAGGCCGTCCTGGACTTCGACCTCCTCGGCGAGGAGGAGCAGGGGGGCCGGCGGATGGTGCGGATCCTGCTCGCCGCCGCGCACAAGCCGATGATCGACGCGCTCGTGCAGGCGGCGACGGCCGCGAAGCTCCAGCCCCTCGGCATCGACCTCGCGCCGTTCGCGGTGGTGCGGGCGGTCGGGACCCCCGACGAGGCCCTGGACCTCGAGCGGGTCGGCGACGAGGCGATCATCGACGTCGGCGCCCACGTCACGGTGATCTGCGTGCACGACCGCGGCACCACGCGGTTCGTGCGGATCCTCCCCTCGGGCGGGCGCGACATCACGCTCGCGATCGCGCGCGGCCTGGGGGTCGAGGACGAGGTCGCCGAGCAGCTGAAGCGCGGCGAGGAGCTCGAGGGCGGCCCGAGCCCGGAGGACGTGCGCCGGATCGCGAGGACCCGGCTCGGCGCCTTCGTGGACGAGGTCCGCTCCTCGCTCGAGTTCTACGCGGCGCAGGTGCCCGGCGCGCGCATCGCGCGGGTCCTGGCCGTCGGCGGCGGCTCGAAGCTCGAGGGCTTCATGGACGTCCTGCGGGAGCGGATCCCCGTGCCCGTCGAGCGCGGCCGCCTGTTCGAGAAGGTGAAGTCCGAGCTCGACCTGACGCCGGAGGCCGCGGCCGAGACCGAGCCGCTCCTGCCGGTGGCGGTCGGGCTCGCGATCCCCGGACGGAGGCGGACGTGAGCCAGGTCAACCTCCTTCCCCCCGAGATCCGCGAGCGTCAGGCGATCCGCCGGCGCACCTCGCTCGTGGCCGGCGCCGGGGTGATCGTGCTCGCGCTCATCGGGACCTTCTACGTCACGCAGACCATGACGCTCGCATCGGTGAAGGACGAGCTCGCGGCGCAGGAGCGCGCCAACGCCGAGCTGCGGTCCCAGATCGCCGAGCTCCAGCCCTTCGCCGACCTGCAGGCGACCCTCGCGGACCGCGAGCAGCTGGTCCAGACGCTCTACTCGAACGAGGTCTCCTGGGCGAGCGTCCTCCTCGACGTCTCCCGGGTCATCCCGGACGAGTCCTACCTCACGCAGCTCTCCGGCCAGATCACCGCGCCGACGGGGACCGTGATCGGCGCGCCGGAGGACGGCACGGAGGCCGGCCTCATCGGCAGCGTGACGTTCTCGGGGGTGGCGCGGGAGACCCGGACGATCGCGAGCTGGCTCACCCGCCTGGAGCAGGTGCGCGGCTGGGTCAACGCGTGGGTGAACAACGCGTCCGAGAACGCGGCCTACTCCCGGATCTACACGTTCGACGGCGGGATCGACCTCACGATCGACGCCGCCACCGCGCGCGGCCGAGGGGAGGCGAAGGTCAAGTGAGGGCCCGTCCGGTGCTGATCGCCGCCGCTGCCTCGGGCGTGCTCGCCGTGCTCATGATCGTGCTCCTGGTCCTGCCGAAGATGAGCGAGGTGTCCAAGGCCCGCGAGGACCTCCAGACCGCGCAGGACGAGGAGATCACGCTCCAGGGCCAGCTGCGCTCGCTCCAGGACGCGCAGGCCCAGGCGGAGCAGGCCCAGAAGGAGATCGCCGCGCTCGAGGCCAAGGTGCCGCCGACGGCCGACCTGCCGGGCCTGTTCCGGCTCCTGCAGGCCGCGGCCGACCGCGCCGGCGTCGACTTCTTCCAGTTCTCGCCGGGGACGCCGACGGCGGATCCGTCGGGGACGTTCTCGATCATCACCGGGCAGATCGTGGTCACCGGGAACTACTTCATGCTGCAGGAGTTCCTCTACCGCCTCGAGACGCTGCCGCGGGCGGCGAAGGTGACGAGCGTCTCGATCGCGCCGGGCGGCGGCGGGGAGACCGAGGGGACGACGCTCGCCAGCAACCAGCTCCAGATGCAGCTGTCCGTGGAGTTCTACACGACCGACGCGAGCGCCGGGCCGGGCTCGATCCCGGGCCCGAGCGGCGGAGCGACGACGGGAGCGTGAGCGATGGCCCTCACCGAGCGGGACAAGCGGATGCTCATGATCCTCGGAATCGTCGCCGCCCTCGCCGTCGTCTACCTGTTCCTCTTCGTGCTGCGCGGTGGGGAGGAGGGCGAGCGCGTCGAGCCGACCCCGACCGGGACCGGCACGCCGACGGCCTCGCCCACGCCCACCGAGACGCCCCGCACGACCTCGCCGCCCGTCTCGCTCGTCGCCGACCGGGACCCGTTCTCGATCCCGCCCGGTCTGTCGCCGAGCCCGACGGGCGGCGGGGTCAGCCCCACGACCTCACCCACGACGAGCCCGACGACCTCACCGACGGCCTCGCCGACGGCGAGCCCGACGGTCAGTCCGACCGTGAGCCCGACGCCGCCGCCGACGACCGACCAGATCATCATCGGCGGGCACGACGTGCGCCTGCTGGACGTGTTCGCCAAGCGGAGCCGGGCGCAGGTCGAGGTCGACGGCCGGGTGTGGACGGTCGAGGAGGGCGCGGTCTTCGCCGACGTGTTCAAGCTCGAGAAGATCCTCGATGCCCGGTGCGTCCGGTTCCTCTTCGGGGACCAGGCCTTCGAGCTCTGCACGCAGGCGAGGAAGTAGAGCTACCGGCGCGCCGCCGCACGGGGGGAGCGGTCGCCGGTCGTGAGGGTGGCCCCGCGCTCGCGGGGCCACCCTCCCCAACCCCGCGCCCCGGGCACCTCTCTATGATGGGAACCATGCTGAGGCAGCTCACCGCCGGCGAGTCCCACGGCAAGGCCCTCGTCGCGATCCTCGAGGGGCTGCCCGCCGGCGTGCCGATCTCGACGAAGGAGGTGGCGGAGGAGCTCGCCCGCCGGCGGCTCGGCTACGGCCGGAGCGGCCGGCAGCGCCTGGAGGCCGACCCCGTGGAGATCCTCGCGGGGGTGCGCCACGGTCGGACGCTCGGCAGCCCGATCGCGGTGACCATCCCGAACGCCGAGTGGGAGCGCACGTACCGGGAGCTCATGGCGGTGGACGGTGAGCCCGACCCCTCGCAGCGCCTCACCCGGCCGCGCCCGGGGCACGCCGACCTCGCGGGCGTCCTGAAGTACGGGTTCGACGACGTCCGCGACGTGCTCGAGCGAGCGAGCGCCCGCGAGACGGCCGCGCGCGTGGCCCTCGGGGCCTTCTGCAAGGCGTTCCTCGCCGAGCTCGGCATCCACGTGCTCTCGCACGTCGTGCGGATCGGGGCGGCGGGCTCGCGCTCCCGGCGCCTGCCGACCCCCGCCGACCTCGACGCGATCGACGCCTCGCCGGTGCGGGCGTTCGACCGAGCTGCGGAGGCGCGGATGATCGCCGAGGTCGACCGGGTCCGGCGCGAGCGCGACACCGCGGGCGGCGTCTTCGAGGTCCTCGCCTACGGGTGCCCGCCCGGGCTCGGCTCCCACGTCCAGGCCGATCGGAAGCTCGACGCACGCCTGGCGGCGGCGCTCATGTCCATCCAGTCGGTCAAGGGCGTCGAGGTGGGGGACGGCTTCGCGCTGGCGGCGCGCCCGGGCTCGCGCGCGCACGATGCCATCGTGCTGCGGCGCGGGCGCCTCGCCCGCGCGAGCGACCACGCGGGGGGCATCGAGGGCGGGATGAGCACCGGCCAGACGATCCGCGTCCGGGCCGCGATGAAGCCCTTCTCGACGGTCCCGGAGCCGCTGCCGACGGTGGATCTCGCCACGATGCGACCGGCCCGGGCGATCCGCCAGCGCACCGACGTCTGCGCGGTGCCGGCGGGCGGGGTGGTCGGGGAGGCCGCGGTGGCGTTCGTGCTCGCCGACGCCGTGCTGGAGAAGTTCGGCGGGGACTCGCTCGAGGAGACCCGCCGCAACCTGCGGGCCTACGTGGAGGCGCTGCCGTGATCGTGTACCTCGTGGGGATGCCGGGCTCGGGGAAGTCGACGGTGGGGCCGGTCCTCGCCGAGCTCCTCGGCGTGCCCTTCGTGGAGCTCGACGCCGAGATCGAGCGGGCGACCGGCGCGAGCGTGAGCGAGATCTTCGCCCGCGAGGGCGAGGTCCGCTTCCGCGAGCTCGAGGCCGCGGCGCTCGCGCAGGTGAGCGCCCGGGACCCGGCGGTCGTCTCCTGCGGCGGCGGGGTCGTGCTCGAGCCCGCGAACCGGGTCACGCTGCGGGCGACCGGCGAGGTCGTGTTCCTCTCGGTGCCGCTCGAGGTGCTGCGGGAGCGGGTGCGGCCGGCCGAGGACCGCCCGCTCATCCGACGCCCCGAGGACCTGGAGCGGCTGTACCGGGAGCGCGAGCCGCTCTACCGCGAGTTCGCGGCGCACGTCGTGGACGCCTCCGGCCCTCCCGAGGAGGTCGCCGCGCGCATCCGCGAGGAGCTCCTGCGTTGGTCCGGGTGACCGTCCCGGTCCCGGGCCGCGCCTACGACGTCACGGTCGGGGTGGGCGTGCTCGCGGCGGCCGCCCGCCACCTGCCGCCCCTGCCGCGCGCCGAGCGGGCCTTCGTGATCGCCGACGCCCGCGTGGCCGAGCGCTGCCTCGAGCCGCTCGCGTCCGGCCTGCGCGATGCCGGCCTGCAGGTCGTCCACATCGGGGTGCCGGAGGGCGAGGAGGCGAAGTCGCTCGCGGTGTACGCGGCGGTGCTGCGGCAGCTCGCGGTCCAGGAGGCCCACCGGGACGACCTCGTCGTCGCGCTCGGGGGCGGGGCGGTGGGGGACCTCGCGGGCTTCGTGGCCGCCACGTACATGCGGGGCGTGCCCTTCCTCCAGGTCCCGACGACGCTCACGGCCCAGGTGGACGCCGCGATCGGCGGCAAGACCGCCGTGAACCTCCCTGAAGGGAAGAACCTCGTCGGGGCCTTCCACCAGCCGGTGGCCGTGCTCGCCGACGTGACCACGCTCGCGAGCCTGCCGGAGCGGGAGTACCGCTCGGGGCTCGCGGAGGTCGCGAAGTACGCCCTCACGCTCGACCTCGAGCTCCTCGGCGAGCTCGAGCGCGACCCGGGCCCGGCGCTGCGGCGGGAGCCGGCGGCCCTGGAGGCGCTCGTCGCCCGGTGCGTCCGGGCCAAGGCGGGGGTCGTCGCCGCCGACGAGCGCGACGCCGGGGCGCGCCTGGTCCTGAACTACGGGCACACCCTCGGGCACGCCCTGGAGCGCCTGGAGGCCTTCCGAGGTCGCTCGCACGGCGAGGCCATCGCGATCGGGATGCGCTTCGCGGCCCGCCTGGCCGAGCGGATGGGGCTCGCGCCGGAAGGACTCGTCGCCCGCCACGTGCGGCTCCTCGCCTCGCTCGGCCTCGAGACCTCGGCCGAGCTGCCGGGCGCGGGCGAGATCCTCGGCGCGATGCGGATGGACAAGAAGTACGCGGGCGGGCTGCGGTTCGTGCTGCTCGAGGACGTCGGGCGGCCCCGCGTGGTGCAGGACGTGCCGACCGAGCTCGTGACGGCGGTGCTCGCCGAGGTCGGGGCCGCCGCGACCGTCGAAGGCGAGACCGGCGGAGGCGGCGCACCGGACCCGGCCGACGACCTCGGCGAGGTCGGCGGCGCAGCGGCGGAGGGAGGTGCCCGGTGAAGGTGCTCTACCTGTTCGGCCCGAACCTCGGGGCGCTGGGCCGGCGCGAGCCGGAGCGCTACGGGAGGAAGACGCTGCCCGAGGTCATGGCCGAGGTGGCCGCCCACGCGGCCGAGCTCGGCCACGAGGTCGTCTGGCGCCAGTCCGACCACGAGGGCGACCTGGTCGGCTGGCTCCTCGGCGCGGCCGACGAGGGCTTCGGGGCCGTCGTGGCGAACCCCGGCGCGCTCACGCACTACTCCTACGCGCTCCGCGACGCGATCGAGGCGTGCGGGCTCCCGGTGGTGGAGGTCCACCAGACGAACATCCACGCCCGCGAGCCCTTCCGCCGCCGGTCGGTGATCTCGGCGGTGTGCCGGGTCACCATCGCGGGGGCGGGCGTCGGCGGGTACCACCTCGCCCTGGAGGCCCTGCGGTGGATCACGCCCTGAGGCGCTCGCGCCTCGCGGCGCGCCTGGCCGAGCTCGAGCTCGACGCGCTCGTCGTGACGCGCCTGCCGAACGTCCGCTACCTCACCGGCTTCTCCGGCTCCAACGGCCAGCTCGTGCTCGGGCGCGCGGGCGCCGTGTTCCTCACCGACGGTCGGTACGAGGCCCAGGCCGCGCACGAGGTGCCCGACCTCGAGCGCCGGACGTACCGGGACGAGGCCGCCGCGCACCTGGCGCGGGCCGCGGCCGACCTCGGCGCCAACCGGCTCGGGTTCGAGCGCGAGGGGCTGACCTACGGCGGGTGGCAGCGCCTGGCCGAGGCCGCCGCGCCGGCCGAGCTCGTGCCGACCGAGCGCCTCGTCGAGGAGCTCCGGCGCGCGAAGGACCCGGGGGAGCGCGCCCGGATCGCGCGGGCGCAGGAGACCGTCGACGCGGCGTTCGAGGAGGTCGTGCTCGGCGGCCTGCGCGAGGGCCTGACGGAGCGCGAGCTCGCCCTCGCGCTCGAGGTCGCCATGCGCCGCGCGGGGGCCGAGGATCGGGGGTTCGAGCCGATCGTCGCCTTCGGCGAGCAGGCGGCCGAGCCGCACCACGAGCCGACCGACCGGCCGCTTCGGCGGGGCGACGTCGTGAAGGTCGACCTCGGGGCGGCCGTTGGCGGGTACCGCTCGGACATGACGCGGACGGTCGCGTTCGGCGAGCCCCCGGGCCGGCTGCGCGAGCTCCACGTGCTCGTCGCCGCCGCCCAGGCGGCCGGGATCGCGGCGGTGCGCCCGGGCGTGCCCGTTCGCGAGGTCGACCGCGCGGCCCGGGCGGTGATCGAGGAGGCGGGGCTCGGCGAGGCCTTCCCCCACGGGCTCGGCCACGGGGTGGGCCTGGAGATCCACGAGATCCCCTTCCTGCGGAGGGACGCGCCCGAGGCGGAGACCCTGCCCGAGGGCGCGGTCGTCACGATCGAGCCGGGGGTGTACCTGCCGGGGGAGGGCGGGGTGCGGATCGAGGACATGGTCGAGGTCACCGCCTCGGGCGCCCGCGTGATCGGGCGCTCGCCCCGGGAGCTGCTGGTCCTCTGACCGGGGGCTCGAGCCGGCGCCGGGCCGGGCCCGGGCCGTGATGGCGGCCCTCCGAGCCCCTAGACTTCCGGCACCGAGCACGAGGAGCCGATGCATGAGCGTGTCCACGAACGACCTGAAGAACGGCATGACCCTGGACCTCGACGGCACCCTGTTCCAGGTCATCGAGTTCCAGCACGTCAAGCCCGGCAAGGGCGGCGCGTTCGTCCGCACCAAGCTCCGGAACCTGAAGACCGGCGCCGTCGTCGAGCGCACCTTCAACGCTGACGTGAAGGTCGGGCTCGCGATCGTCGAGCGCAAGGAGATGCAGTACCTGTACCGGGACGGCGACCACCTGGTCTTCATGGACCTCGAGACCTACGAGCAGATCCCGGTCCCCGTCGAGGTCGCCGGCGGCGCCGAGCGCTTCCTCTCGGAGGGCTCGACGGCCACCGTCGCGATGCACCGCGGCAGCCCGATCGCCGTCGAGCTCCCCGCCTCGATCGTCCTCACGGTGACCGAGACGCAGCCGGCGGTGAAGGGCGACACGCGCACGACCGCGATGAAGCCGGCCGTCCTCGAGACCGGCCTCCAGATCCAGGTCCCGCTGTTCGTCGAGCCGGGGGAGCGGGTCAAGGTCGACACCCGCACCGGCGAGTACATCGAGCGGGTGAAGTAGCCGTGGCCGGGCGCCGCCGCGCCAGGCGCCAGGCGATCGAGATCTGCTACCAGGCGGACGTGCTCGGCGAGCACCCGGCGGAGGTGCTGGAGACCTGGGAGGAGGTCGGGCGCGAGGTCGCGCCCTTCGCCCGTGAGCTCGTCGCCGGGGTGGCCGAGCGCCGAGAGGAGCTCGACCGGCTCATCGAGGCCCACGCCGAGGGCTGGTCGCTCGCGCGCATGCCGGCCCTCGACCGCACGATCCTGCGGGTGGCGTGCTACGAGCTGCTGCACCGGCCGGACGTGCCGCCGGCGGTCGCGATCGACGAGGCTGTCGAGGCCGCGAAGGAGCTCTCGACCGAGGACTCGGGGCGGTTCGTGAACGGCGTGCTCGGCGCGATCGCGCGCGAGCGGAGCGGGCCGTCCGAGGAACCCGGACCCTAGGCGCTCGGCGCGCCCTCGGGGCCGCCGGTCTCGCCGCCCTGCGGCGGGGTCCCGCTCGCCTGGGCCTCGCCCCCGCTCGCCTGGGCCGGGGCCTGCGGGGCGGGCGCCGGCGGGGTCTCGCCGAGCTCCTGCTGTCCCTCGCGGAGGCCCTTCTTGAACTCGCTCTGCGCGCGGCCGAGCGACCGGGCCATCTCGGGGATCTTCTTCGCGCCGAAGATCACCACGAGGGCGACGATCGCGACGACGAGCCACTCAGTCGGTCCTGGCATCTGACCACCTTCCGTCCGCCGATGCCTCAAGTGTAGGGCCTCCCGTGGCGACCGGCCCGCCGGGCGGGTATCCTGTGGCTCGACTTCCCCCTTTAAGTCCGGTCCCGTGAGGCCGGGAAGGGAGCGTGATGATGAGCCGCACCACCCGCGCCCTGCCGCGTCGGCGGCCGGGCGTTCGTCGCATCCGGGGGCGTGCGCGGTGAGCGCTACCCGGATCATGGACGAGGAGGAGATCCGCCGGGCCGTCACCCGGATCGCCCACGAGATCCTCGAGCGCAACCACGGCGCCGAGCACGTGGCCCTCGTCGGGATCGCGAACCGCGGGGACGACCTCGCCCGGCGCCTGGCGGCCGAGATCGAGCGGATCGAGGGCGTCGCCCCGCCCGTCGGGGTCCTCGACATCACCTTCTACCGGGACGACATCGGCATGCGGGCGGAGGCGCCCGAGGTGCACGAGACCCGGATCGACTTCGACCTGCACGACCGCGTCGTCGTGCTCGTCGACGACGTGCTGTACACGGGCCGGACGGTCCGCGCGGCGATGGACGCGCTCGTCGACCTCGGCCGCCCGCGGGCGATCCAGCTCGCGGTCCTCGTGGACCGCGGTCACCGCGAGCTGCCGATCCGGGCCGACTCGGTCGGCAAGAACGTGCCGACCCGCAAGGACGAGGTCGTGCGGGTGTGCCTGCGCGAGCTCGACGGCGAGGACGCCGTGTACGTGGAGGAACCGGGGGGATCCGCATGAACAAGCACCTGCTCTCGATCAACGACCTCTCCTCGGAGGACGTCGTGCGGATCCTCGACGTCGCCGAGTCCTTCCGCGAGGTCGGCACGCGCGTGATCAAGAAGGTCCCCGCGCTGCGGGGCCGCACCGTCGTGAACCTCTTCTACGAGAACTCCACGCGCACGCGCATCAGCTTCGAGCTCGCGGCCAAGCGCCTGTCCGCCGACGTCATCAACTTCACGACGAGCGGCACCTCCGTCGCGAAGGGCGAGAGCTTGAAGGACACCGCGCTCACGCTGCAGGCGATGGGGGCCGACGCCATCGTGATCCGCCACGCCTCGAGCGGGGCGCCGCTCACGCTCACCCGGTGGGTGCGCGGGAGCGTGCTGAACGCCGGCGACGGCACCCACGAGCACCCGACCCAGGCGCTGCTCGACCTGTACACGATGCGGGACCGGCTCGGCCGGATCGAGGGCCTGCGGGTCGCGATCGTGGGGGACGTGCTCCACTCGCGGGTCGCGCGCTCGCTCTCGTTCGGCCTGGTGAAGATGGGCGCGGAGGTCACGCTCGTCGGGCCGCCGACGCTGATCCCGCCGGAGGCGCCGGCCTGGGGGGTGGCCGTCTCCTACGACCTCGACGCCGTGCTCCCCAAGCTCGATGTCTGCTACCTGCTCCGGATCCAGCGCGAGCGCCAGCGCCAGCAGCTCTTCCCGAGCCTGCGGGAGTACGCGCGCCGGTACGGCCTCACCCGCGAGCGCGTCGGCATGCTCCCCGAGGGCTGCCTGATCATGCACCCGGGGCCGATGAACCGCGGCGTGGAGATCGCCTCGGACGTCGCCGACCTGCCGCAGGCGGTGATGGAGGAGCAGGTCACGAACGGCATCGCGATCCGGATGGCCCTGCTGTACCTGCTGCTCGGCGGCGCGGGGGAGGGGGGCGCCGATGCCTGAGGCCCTCCGCCTGCGGGGCGCGCGGATCGTGGACCCCGCCGCCGGCCGCGACGAGGTCGGCGACCTCGGCGTCGCCGGGGGCCGGATCGTGCCGGTGGACGCGCTGCCGGCCGGGGCGCTCGAGCTCGACTGCGGCGGGCTGGTCGTGGCGCCCGGCCTCGTCGATCCCCACACGCACCTGCGTCAGCCCGGGGGCGAGGACGCCGAGACCGTCGAGAGCGGCTGCCGGGCGGCGGCCCTCGGCGGCTACACGGCGGTCGCCCCGATGGCCAACACCGACCCCGTGGCCGACAACGCCGCCGTGATCCACGAGGTGCTCGACCTCGGCGCGGCGGCGGGCCTCTGCGACGTCTTCCCCGTCGGGGCCATCACGCGGGGGCTCGCCGGCGAGCAGCTCGCCGAGCTGGGCGAGATGGTGGAGGCCGGCGTGCGCGTCTTCAGCGACGACGGCCGGGTCGTCCCGAGCGCGCAGCTGCTGCGCAACGCCCTCACGTACCTCCTCGCCTTCGGGGAGGTCGTCGTGGCCGACCACTGCGAGGAGCCCTCGCTCGCCGAGGGCGGCCAGATGCACGAGGGCCTGCACTCGGCGGCCCTCGGGCTCGCCGGGAAGCCGCGCGAGTCCGAGGAGATCGTCGTGGCCCGCGACCTGGCGCTCGCGCGCCTCACCGGCGGCCGGCTCCACCTGCTCCACCTCTCCTCGGCGGGGTCGGTCGAGCTCGTCCGGCGGGCCAAGGCCGAGGGGCTGCGGGTCACCGCCGAGGTGACCCCGCACCACCTCGTGTTCACCGACGCCGACCTCGCGACCTACGACACCAACCTGAAGGTGAACCCGCCGCTGCGGACGGCCGAGGACCGCGAGGCCCTGCGCCGCGGGCTGGCCGACGGGACGATCGACGTGATCGGCACCGACCACGCGCCGCACCCGGTGGAGCGCAAGGAGGTCGAGTTCGACCAGGCCCCGCCGGGCACGATCGGGCTGGAGACGGCGCTCGCGGCGGTGCTCACCCACCTGGTCGAGCCGGGGACGATCACGCTCGCGCGCGCGATCGAGGCCCTCTCGACGGCGCCCGCGCGGCTGCTCGGCGCGGCCGACCACGGCGGCCCGATCGAGCCGGGCCGCCCGGCCAACCTCGTCGCGTTCGACCCCGAGGCCACCTGGGTCGTGGAGCCGCCCTTCGCCTCGCGCAGCCGCAACTGCGCGTTCCTCGGCCGGACGCTCCGCGGCCGCGTGATCCACACGATCTACCGGGGCGAGCTCGTCGTGACCGACGGGAAGGCAGAGCGGTGAGGCGCGGACGCCCGGCGCTGCTCGTGCTGGAGGACGGCTCGGTCTTCCGCGGCACGTCCTTCGGGGCGGCGGGCGAGGCCTTCGGCGAGGCGGTCTTCAACACCGCGATGAGCGGCTACCAGGAGGTGCTGACCGACCCCTCCTACGCGGGGCAGGTCGTGGTGATGACGGCCCCGCAGCAGGGCAACTACGGGACGAACCGCGAGGACCCCGAGTCCGCCCGCGTGCGGGTCGCCGCCTTCGCCGTGCGCGAGGCGGCCCGCCGCGCGTCCTCTTGGCGCGCCGAGCGGACCCTGCACGAGGAGCTCGAGGCGGCCGGGGTGCCGGGCATCGAGGGCATCGACACCCGCCGGCTCACCCTGCGGATCCGGGAGGTCGGCGCGATGCGCTGCGGCGTCTCGACGGAGGACCTGGATCCGGCCTCGCTGCTCGAGCGCGTCCGCTCGAGCCCGGGGATGGAGGGCGCCGACCTCGCGAGGACGGTGACGGCCCGAGCGCCCTACGAGGCCCGGGAGCTCGTCGGCCCCGCCGCGACCGACCGGGGCCCGGTGCTGCGGGTCGCGGCCTACGACCTCGGCATCAAGGCGAACATCCTGCGCCTGCTCGCGCGCCACGGGATCGAGGCCACGGTCGTGCCCGCGCAGACCCCGCCCGAGGAGATCCTCGCCGGCGGCTACGACGGGGTGTTCCTGTCCAACGGGCCGGGGGACCCGGCTGCGACCCGGTACGGGATCGCGGCCTGCCGGGCGCTCCTCGGGCGCCTGCCGATCTTCGGGATCTGCCTCGGCCACCAGCTGCTCGGGCTCGCCCTCGGCGGGCGGACGTACAAGATGAAGTTCGGGCACCGCGGCGCGAACCAGCCGGTCAAGCACCTGCCGACCGGGCGCGTCGAGATCACGAGCCACAACCACGGCTTCGCCGTCGACCCCAGCGGCTGGGGCGAGGCCGGGCCGGCCGCCTCGGCGGGCGGCGTCCCGCGCGTGCGCACGCCCTTCGGGGAGGTCGAGCTCACCCACTGGAACCTGAACGACGGCACGCTCGAGGGCCTGCGCTGCCTCGACGTGCCGGCCCTGTCCGTCCAGTACCACCCCGAGGCCGCCCCCGGACCGCACGACTCGCGGCACCTGTTCGCGGCGTTCCGGCGCCTGATGGAGGCCTGATGCCCCGGCGCACGGACGTCCGCAAGATCATGGTGATCGGCTCGGGGCCGATCGTGATCGGGCAGGCCTGCGAGTTCGACTACTCGGGGACGCAGGCCTGCAAGGTGCTCCGCGCCGAGGGGTTCGAGGTCGCGCTCGTGAACTCGAACCCCGCCACGATCATGACCGACCCGGGGTTCGCCGACCGCACGTACGTGGAGCCGCTCACGCCCGAGTCGGTCCTCGCGGTGCTGGAGCGCGAGCGGCCCGACGCGCTGCTGCCGACCCTCGGCGGGCAGACCGCGCTGAACGCCTCGGTCGCCCTGGCCGAGTCGGGGGACCTCGACCGCCTCGGCGTCCGCCTGATCGGCGCGAGCCTGGAGGCGATCCGCCGCGCCGAGGACCGGAGCGGCTTCCGGCGCACGATGCTCGAGGCGGGCCTCCAGGTGCCCCGGGCGGACACCGCGACGAGCCTCGAGGAGGCGCTCGCCGTCGGCGACCGGATCGGGTACCCGCTCATCGTGCGGCCCTCCTTCACCCTCGGCGGCGGCGGGAGCGGGTTCGCCGCGAGCCGCGAGGGGCTCGCCGCCCTCGCGGCTCGGAGCCTGGAGATCAGCCCGGTCCACGAGATCCTCCTCGAGGAGTCGATCGCCGGCTGGAAGGAGTTCGAGCTCGAGGTGATGCGCGACGGGGCCGACAACGGCGTCATCATCTGCTCGATCGAGAACGTGGACCCGATGGGCGTGCACACCGGCGACTCGATCACGGTGGCGCCGATCCAGACGCTCACCGACCGCGAGTACCAGGAGATGCGCGACGAGGCCCTCACGGTGCTCCGGGCGATCGGGGTCGAGACGGGCGGCTCGAACGTGCAGTTCGCCGTCCACCCGCGGACGGGCCGGCGCGTCGTGATCGAGATGAACCCGCGGGTCTCGCGCTCCTCGGCCCTCGCCTCGAAGGCGACGGGCTTCCCGATCGCGAAGATCGCCGCGCTGCTCGCGGTCGGCTACCGTCTCGACGAGATCACGAACGACATCACCGGCGAGACCCCCGCCTCCTTCGAGCCGACCCTCGACTACGTCGTGGTGAAGGTCCCGCGGTTCGCCTTCGAGAAGTTCACCGACGCCGACCCGCGCCTGACCTCGAGCATGCGCTCGGTGGGCGAGGTGATGGCGATCGGGCGCACGTTCAAGGAGGCCCTCGGCAAGGCCTGGCGCGGGATCGAGAAGGCGGGCTTCGAGCTCGGGGGCGACCGTCTCGGGGAGGCGCCGGCGGACGGGCTCGAGCGCCTGCGCCGCGGGACCGAGGACCGGCTCCACCTCATCGAGGCCGCGCTCCGCGCCGGCCGCACGGTGGAGGAGATCGCGGAGGCCTCGGGCATCGACCCGTGGTTCGTGGACCAGATCGCCCAGGTGGTCGAGGAGGCCGAGGCCCTCCGAGGACGGCCGCTCGGGGACCTCGAGGCCGAGGAGCTCCGCGCGGCCAAGCGCGCGGGGCTGTCGGACGCCCGGCTCGGGGCGCTGACGGGCGCGGGCGAGCCCGCGGTGCGCCGCCGCCGGGAGGCGCTCGGCGTCGAGCCGGTCTTCAAGACCGTCGACACGTGCGCGGGCGAGTTCCCCGCGCGCACGCCGTACCACTACTCGACCTACGAGGAGGAGACCGAGGTCCGGCCCGCGGAGCGTCCCCGCGTCGTGATCCTCGGCGCGGGGCCGAACCGGATCGGGCAGGGGATCGAGTTCGACTACGCGTGCGTGCACGCGGCCTACGCGCTCGAGGAGGCGGGGTACGAGTCCGTGATGCTGAACTCGAACCCCGAGACCGTCTCCACCGACTACGACACCGCGAGCCGCCTCTACTTCGAGCCGGTCGCGGCCGAGGACGTGCTCGCGGTCTGCCGCGCCGAGCGTCCCGAGGGCGTGATCGTCCAGTTCGGCGGCCAGACCCCCCTGAAGCTCGCCCGGCTGCTGGAGGAGGCGGGGTTCCGGGTGCTCGGCACCCGGCCCGAGGCGATCGACCTCGCCGAGGACCGCGGCAAGTTCGCCGAGCTCCTGCGCGAGCTCGACATCCCCGCGCCGCCGCACGGGGAGGCGCGCACGCTGCGCGAGGCGCGCGAGATCGCGGAGCGGATCGGCTTCCCGGTCGTCGTGCGGCCCTCCTACGTCCTCGGCGGCCGCGCGATGGAGATCGTCTACGACGCGCAGGAGCTCGAGCGCTTCGTCGCGCTCGCGGCGGACGTCGCGCCGGAGCACCCCGTCCTCATCGACCGCTTCCTGGAGGGGGCGATCGAGGTCGACGTCGACGCCGTCGCCGACGGCCGGGACGTGTTCATCGGGGCCGTGATGGAGCACATCGAGGAGGCGGGCGTGCACTCGGGGGACTCCTCGTGCCAGATCCCGCCGGCCACGCTCTCGGACGAGGAGCTCGACCGGATCGAGGAGATCACGCGCGCCCTGGCCCGCCGCCTCGGGGTCGTCGGCCTGCTGAACGTGCAGCTCGCGGTCAAGGACGAGCGGGTGTGGGTCCTCGAGGCCAACCCGCGCGCCTCGCGGACCGTGCCGTTCGTCTCGAAGGCGATCGGGGTCTCGCTCGCCCGTGTGGCGACGCTCGTGCTCACCGGGCGCTCGCTCGCGGAGCTCGTCCGCGAGCAGATCCTCCCGCCCGACCCCCGCCACTACCGGCACCTGCCGTACACCGCGGTGAAGGCGGCGGTGCTGCCCTTCGACCGGTTCCCGGGGCAGGACACGATCCTCGGGCCCGAGATGCGCTCGACGGGCGAGGTCATGGGCATCGACGTCGACCCCGGGGCGGCGCTCGCGAAGGCGCTCGTCGCGACCGGCGCGGGGCTGCCGGTCTCAGGCACGGCCTTCGTCTCGGTCGCCAACCGCGACAAGCGGGCGATCGTGCTGCCCGCGCAGCGGCTCGCGCAGCTCGGGTTCCGCCTGCTCGCGACGCGGGGCACCGCCGCGGTGCTCGAGCGCGCCGGGATCCCCGTGGAGCGGGTGGCCAAGGTGAGCGAGGGGCCCGCGAACGTGGCCGAGCTCATCCGCTCCGGGAAGGTGGACCTCGTGATCAACACGCCGTTCGGGCGCGGGGCCCGGACCGACGGCTACTACATCCGGACGGCCGCCGCCGCGGCCGGCGTGCCCTGCATCACGACCCTGCCGGGCGTGTTCGCGGCGATCCGCGGGATCGAGGCGCTCCGCGCGGGGATGGCCCCGCCGCGCTCGCTCCAGGAGCACCACGCCGGCGCCCGGGCGCTCGCGGGGTGGCAGCTCCCGCTCGCGGACGCGATCGGGGAGGGCGCGTGAAGCGGGTCCGCGCCGAGATCCTCTCCGCCCGCCGGCTCGGCGCGTACCACTCGCTCACCCTGGTCGCGCCCGAGATCGCGGAGCGCGCCCGCCCGGGCCAGTTCGTCTCGGTCGCGATGCCGCCCGACCGATCCTTCCTGCTCCGACGCCACTTCTCCATCCACCACGCCTCGCGCCGCGGCGGCTGGGCGGGCACCCTGGAGTTCGTGTTCGACCCGCAGGGGCAGGGGACCCGGTGGCTCGCGGAGGCCAGGGCCCACCAGTTCCTCGACGTGATCGGGCCGCTCGGGAAGGCGTTCGCGTACCCGACCCGCCTCAGCGGCTGCCTGCTCGTGGCCGAGGGTCACGGCGGGGCATCCATCTCGTTCCTCGCGCAGGAGCTGCGCGACCGGGGCAAGCGCGTGGACATGATCCTCGGCGGCGCGACCCAGGAGCACGTGTTCAAGCCGATCGAGGCCAAGCGGATCGCGCAGACGCTCGCGGTGGCGACCGCCGACGGCTCGATGGGGGAGCGCGGGACCGTGCTCGACCTGCTGCCGCGGATGCTCGAGTCGACCGGCGCGCAGGTCCTCTACGCGGCCGGGCCGCGGGAGACCCTGCGGGGCATCGCGGAGGTCTGCCTGGAGCGCCGGATCCCCTCGCAGATGGCGCTCGAGGAGCGGATGGCCTGCGGGATGGGCCAGTGCTTCACCTGCGTGGTGCCGGTCGTGCGCAAGGACGGCTCCGGCTACGACAACCTGCGCCTGTGCACGGAGGGGCCGGTGTTCAACCCCGCGCGGGTCCTGTGGGACCGGTGGATGAGGGAGGAGCCGGCCCTCGCGCCGACCCCGCCCGAGGGCTTCCCGGTGGTGCGCTCGTGGCCGGGGTGACGCCGCGGATGGCGGTGGACCTGAACGGGGTGGTGTTCCCCCTGCCGGTCCTCGCCGCATCCGGGTGCCTGGGGACGGGCCGCGAGCCCACCCTCGTGGACCTCCACCGGCTCGGCGGGGTCGTGACGCGGAGCCTGACGCTCGAGGCTCGCAAGGGCTCGCCAACGCCCCGGATGGCGGAGACGCCCGCAGGCCTGCTGTCCTGGATCGGCCTGCAGAACGCCGGGGTCGAGGCGTTCCTGCGGGAGGACCTCCCGCACCTCGCGCGGATCGGCGTGCCGGTGGTGGTCTCGGTCGCCGGCTCCAGCGTCGAGGAGTACCTGCGCGTGACGACGCTGCTCCAGAACCGGCCGGGGATCGTCGCCCTCGAGGTGTACCTCGGCGCGCCCGACGAGGAGCGCGGCCGGGGCCGGCCCTTCCACGCGCGACCCGACCGGATCTCGGAGGTCGTGGGGGCCGTCGCGCGCATGTCCCGCCTGCCGGTCTTCGTGAAGCTCCCGGCGCTCGAGCCGGACCTCGTCGAGACCGCCCGCGCCTGCGTCCGGGCCGGCGCGCACGGGCTCACCCTGATCGACGGGGTCCCCGGGCTCGCGGTGGACGCCGAGCGGCTGCGGCCGGCGCTCGCGGCCCCGGTCGGGCTGCTCTCGGGGCCGGCGATCAAGCCGATCGCGCTCGCCGCCGTGTACCGGGTGGCCCGGGAGATGCCCGAGGTCCCGATCATGGGCGTGGGCGGCATCGCCACGGGGCTCGATGCGGTCGAGTTCCTGCTCGCGGGCGCCTGGGCGGTCCAGGTGGGCACGGCGATGCTGGTGGATCCCGCCGCGCCGGTGGAGATCGCGCGGGGGATCCTCGCGTACCTGAAGGACAAGCAGCTCGACAGCCCGGCCGCGCTGCGAGGGCGGCTGCGCGCGCGGGGGAGCTCGGCGTGATCCCTCCGCCGGAGAACCCGCTCGTCGTCGCGCTCGACCTCGCCGATCTCGAGGCGGCCGAGCGCCTGGCGGCCGAGCTCGCGGACGCCGTCGGGATGCTGAAGGTCGGGCTCGAGCTGTTCGCGGCGCACGGCCCAGAGGCGGTGCGGCGCATCGGCGAGCACGGCCCGGTGTTCCTCGACCTCAAGCTCCACGACATCCCGACGACGGTCGAGCGGGCCTCGCGCGCGTGCGCCCGGCTCGGGGTACGGATGCTCACCGTCCACGCGCTCGGGGGGGAGGCGATGGTCGCGGCGGCGGTCCGCGGCGCGGTGACCGGTGCCGAGGAGACGGGCCTCGCGCCGCCGATCGTCGCCGCGGTCACGGTGCTCTCGAGCCTCGACGAGGCGCTCGCCTCGCCGGCGTCGCTCGCGTTCGAGGCCGCGGAGGCCGGCGCGCGGGCGGTCGTGGTCTCCGGCGCCGACGTGGCGGTGGTCCGCGAGGCGGTCGGGGAGGACGTCGTCCTCGTCGTGCCGGGGATCCGGCCCGAGGGCGCCGACGGCCACGACCAGGTGCGGGTCCTCACGCCGCGCGAGGCGCTCGAGGCCGGAGCCGACTACCTCGTCGTCGGGCGCCCGATCACCACGGCCGCGGACCCGCTCGGCGCCGCACGGGCGATCCTCGCGCAGGTGCGGCGAAACCGCAGGTAGCGCGCGACCCTCGCGTTGCTGCCGGCGGGACCCGGCACTATACTCGCGTCGCTTCCGACCCCGACGAGCAAAGGAGCGACGCATGCCGCTACCGACCCTGACGGACGAGCAGCGCAAGCAGGCCCTCGAGAAGGCCGCCGAGGCGCGCCGCAAGCGGGCCGAGGTGAAGGCCGAGCTGAAGTCCGGCAAGCGGACCCTGAAGGACCTGCTCGCCAACACCGACGACGACACGATCGGCAAGATGAAGGTGTCGACGGTCCTCGAGTCGCTGCCCGGGGTGGGGAAGGTCCGGGCAACGCGCATCATGGAGAAGCTCGACATCTCCGCCACCCGTCGCATGCGCGGCCTCGGCGCGAAGCAGCGCGAGGCGCTGCTCGCCGAGTTCTCCAAGAAGTAGCGCGATCGAACCGCGCGGCAGGCTCTTCGTGATCGCCGGCCCGTCCGGGGTCGGCAAGGGCACGATCGTGCGGCGCCTCGCGCAGCGTCTCCCGCGGCTGCGCGTGTCGGTGTCCGCGACCACCCGGCCACCCCGTCCCGCCGAGCGGGACGGGGTGGACTACCGGTTCGTCTCCGAGGCAGAGTTCTCGCGCCTGATCGAGGACGGGGAGCTCCTGGAGTGGGCCGAGGTCTTCGGCCACCGGTACGGGACCCCGGCGGCCCCGGTCCGGGAGGCGCTCGCCCGCGGGGAAGACGTGGTGCTCGAGATCGACGTCCAGGGCGCGTTCCAGGTGCGCGAGCACGACCCCTCGGCCGTGCTCGTCCTCATCGAGCCGCCCTCCATGACCGAGCTCGAACGCCGGCTGCGCGAGCGCGGGACCGAGGACGAGGCCCGCCTGGCGGAGCGCCTCGCCACGGCCGAGCGCGAGCTCGCGGAGCGCGGGGCCTTCGACCACGTGGTCGTGAACGACGACCTGGACCGGGCGGTGGAGCGGCTGGTTGCTATCATCCAGGGGTCCCCCGGAGCCGGCGCGGAGCCGCGCACCGAACCCAGCGGAGGAACGACACGCCCATGATCGAGCCGAAGATCGACGAGCTCCTCGCCCAGGTCGACTCGAAGTACACCCTGGTGATCCTCGCGGCCAAGCGGGCGCGGGAGATCAACTCCTACTACAACCAGCTCGGGGAGGGCCGCGCGGAGTTCGTCCCGCCGCTCGTGGAGTCGGGCCTGCGCAGCAAGCCGCTCTCGATCGCCCTCGAGGAGATCGCCGAGGGCAAGATCTTCGCCGAGCGCCCCGAAGGGGTTGGCATCAAGTAGCCCGCTCGCGGGACGCCGGGTGCTCCTCGGCGTCACCGGCGGCATCGCCGCCTACAAGGCCTGCTCCCTCACGCGCCTGCTGACGGGCGCGGGCGCTCGCGTGCAGGTCGTGATGACGCGCTCGGCGACGCGCTTCGTCGGACCCGAGACGTTCGCCGCGCTCTCGGGGCGGCGGGCCTACACCGACCCCTGGGAGGAGCCCGGGAGCGTCCTGCACGTGCGCCTCGCGCGCGAGGCCGACCTCGCGATCGTCGCCCCGGCCACGGCGAACGTCATCGCCAAGCTCGCCCACGGTCTCGCCGACGACCTGCTCACCGTGACGCTCCTCGAGGCGACCTGCCCGGTCCTGCTCGCCCCGGCGATGCACACGGGCATGTGGGAGCACCGGGCGACCCGGGCGAACGTCGAGGCGCTCGCCGCCCGCGGGGTCCGCCTCGTGGGTCCGGCGGCCGGTCCGCTCGCCGCGGGCGACGAGGGGCTCGGGCGGATGGCGGAGCCCGAGGACATCGTGCGCGCGGCCGAGGAGCTCGCCGCGGCCGGGCGGGACCTCGCGGGGCGACGGGTCGTCGTCACCGCCGGGCCCACCTGGGAGCCGATCGACCCGGTCCGGTTCATCGGCAACCGCTCCTCGGGCCGGATGGGGGTGGCGGTCGCGAAGGAGGCGGCCGATCGCGGGGCCGACGTGACGCTCGTCCTCGGCCCGGGGACCGTGGAGCCCCCGCCGGGGCTCCGGGTCGTGCGGGTCGAGACGGCCGAGGAGATGCGGGCCGCCGTGCTCGAGGCGGCCGAGGGCGCCGACGCCGTCGTGATGGCCGCCGCCGTCGCCGACTTCCGACCGGAGGTCGCGGCCCCGGAGAAGCTGAAGAAGGAGCTGGGCCCGCCGCCGCTGCGCCTGGTCCCCACCGCCGACATCCTCGCCGAGCTCGGGGCCGAGCGGCGCGCGCGCGTCCTCGTCGGCTTCGCCGCCGAGACCGGCGACGCGCTCGAGGCCGGCCGCTCCAAGCTCGCCGCGAAGGGCCTGGACCTGCTCGTCGTGAACGAGGTCGGCCGGCCCGGGACGGGCTTCGGCGCCGAGACGAACCGGGCCGCGATCCTCGGCGCGGACGGCTCGGAGGAACCGCTCCGCGAGTGGAGGAAGGTCGAGCTCGCCCGCGCGATCTGCGACCGGCTCGCGGCGCTGCTCTCCGGGCCGGGTCGCTGAGGGTCGCTCGGGGCGGCTGCTATGCTCCGGCGGACATGAGCCGCGCGTACCTGTTCTCCTCGGAGTCCGTCACCGAGGGCCACCCCGACAAGCTCGCCGACCAGATCTCCGACGCCATCCTCGACGCGATCCTGGCCGTCGACCCCGACGGGCGCGTCGCCTGCGAGACCCTCGTCACCACCGGCATCGTCATGGTCGCCGGCGAGATCACAACCTCGGAGTACGTGGACATCCCCGCCGTGGTGCGCGGGACGATCACGGAGATCGGCTACACCGACGCCAACTTCGGCATCGACGGGCACACCTGCGGGGTGCTGACCTCGATCCAGGAGCAGTCGCCCGACATCGCGCGGGGGGTCGACGCGGCCCTGGAGGTCCGCGAGGAGCACTCCCACGACGAGCTCGACACGCTCGGGGCGGGCGACCAGGGGATGATGTTCGGCTTCGCGGTGCGCGAGACCCCCGAGCTCATGCCGGTCCCGATCGCGATGGCGCACCGGCTCACCAAGCGGCTCGCCGACGTCCGCAAGGCCGGGGTCATCCCGTACCTGCGGCCGGACGGCAAGAGCCAGGTGACGATCCAGTACGAGCGGGGCAGGCCGGTGAGGGTGGACACGATCCTCATCTCCGCGCAGCACCGGGAGGAGGTGGACGTCGAGACCCTCCTGAAGCCCGACATCGAGGCCGAGGTCATCGACCCCGTCCTGCGCGAGTTCGACCTCGACGCGGAGGGCGTCCGGATCCTCGTGAACCCCACCGGCCGGTTCGAGATCGGCGGGCCCAAGGCCGACACCGGGCTCACCGGCCGGAAGATCATCGTCGACACCTACGGCGGGATGGCGCCGCACGGCGGCGGCTGCTTCTCGGGCAAGGACCCGACCAAGGTCGACCGCTCGGCCGCGTACATGGCCCGCTACGTGGCGAAGAACCTCGTCGCCGCCGGGCTCGCCGACAAGCTGCAGATCCAGGTCGCCTACGCGATCGGGACGGCCCACCCGGTCTCCCTCGCCGTCGACACGTTCGGCACCGAGCAGGTGGATCCCGAGCGGATCGTCGACCTCGTGTGGGAGGCGTTCGACTTCCGGCCGGCCGCCATCATCCGGGCGCTCGACCTGCGCCGGCCGATCTACAAGGAGACGGCCGCCTACGGCCACTTCGGCCGCAAGGAGTTCGCCTGGGAGGCGGTCGACCGCGCGGATGAGCTCCGCCGCGCCGTCTCCTAGCGCGGACGTCCTCTCGGGCCCCGTCGCGGTCTGCATCGACCGCCCGGTCCTCGCCCTCGACCGACCCTTCACCTACGAGCTCGATCCCGCGCTCGGCGCCGGCGTCGGCTCGCTCGTGCAGGTCCGCTTCCACGGCCGGCTCGTCCGCGGCTGGGTGCTCGGGCCCACCGACGACGTGCCGCCGCGGATGCTCCCGGTCCGGCGGGCGCTCTCGCCCGTGCGCTTCTTCGACGAGCGCCGGCTCGCCCTGGCGCGGTGGGTCGCCGAGCGGTACGTGGCGCCCCTCGCGGCGGTCCTCGGCGCGATGGTCCCGCCGCGGGTGGCGGGCGAGGAGCACGAGGTGGAGGGCGGCGTCGATCGGAGCGGGGTCTCTGAGGCGAGCGGAGCGAGCCGAAGGAGCGGAGCGAGCCCCGCGGAGAGCGACGCCGCCGGCCCCCGGGGCGTCCTGTCCCGCTACCTGCG
>CAZXJB010000027.1:24239-24753 GCA_964640965.1 uncultured Actinomycetes bacterium
CGTGGTGCGCCCGGCGCCCGAGGACGAGCGGGCGCTCGCGGTCGCCTGCGTGGCGGCGGCCCTCGCGGGCGGTCGCCGCGCGGTCCTCATCGTGCCCGAGGCCGACCCGCTGCCCGCCACCGCGGCGGCGGTGCGCGAGGCCTTCGGCGAGGAGGTCGCGCTGTTCCTCGGCGGCGACCGCCGGTCGCGGTACCGCATGTGGCTCGACATCGGGGCCGGGCGCTACCGCGTGGTGGTGGGGACCCGGCCGGCGGTCTTCGCCCCCGTGCCCGAGCTCGGTCTCCTGTACGTCTCCCGGGAGAGCCACGCGCGCCACCGGGAGGAGCGCGCCCCCGCCTACCACGTCCGCGACGTCGCGGTCGCTCGGGCCCGGATCGAGGGGGCCGTCGCGGTCGCCGCGGCGCTCTGCCCCTCGGTGGAGGCCGCCGTGATGGAGCACGTGGCGGTGGAGCCCCGCGGTCGGCGCTGGCCGCCGGTCGAGGTCGTCGGGCCGGGCCCCGAGGGCCGAGCCCCG
>CAZXJB010000028.1:0-13060 GCA_964640965.1 uncultured Actinomycetes bacterium
GCGTCCGGGGGCCGGACGGCCGTACGGGGCGGGGCCGACCGACCCGCCCCTCCGATCGCCGGACCGGGCACGATGACGGCCAGGATGACCAGGGCGAGGGCGTCGTCGCGGCCCTCGGTCGTCGCGCGCAGGATCGAGGTCCGCGGCGTGGTGCAGGGGGTGGGGTTCCGGCCGTTCGTCTGGCGGCTGGCGAGCCGCCACGGGGTCACCGGTTGGGTCCGGAACCGGGGCGGGGTGGTCGAGATCCTCGCCGAGGGCCCCGAGGAGCGGCTCGACGCCTTCTGCCGGGCGCTCGCGGAGGACCCTCCGCCGCTCGCCCGGGTCGAGGAGGTCCGCTGGTCCCGGGCCCGCCCCGGCGGGTTCGCCACCTTCGAGGTGGACGAGAGCCAGGAGGAGGCGGCGGGCGAGCGGTTGATCTCGCCCGACGTCGCGACGTGCGAGGCCTGCCTGCGCGAGCTCTTCGACCCCGCCGACCGCCGGTACCGCTACCCGTTCATCAACTGCACCGACTGCGGGCCCCGGTTCACGATCATCGAGGCCCTGCCGTACGACCGCGAGCGCACCAGCATGCGGGTCTTCCCGATGTGCGCCGACTGCGAGCGGGAGTACCGCGATCCGTCCGACCGTCGGTTCCACGCCGAGCCCGTCGCCTGCCCCGCGTGCGGTCCGCGCCTGCGGCTGGTGGACCCGCAGGGGCGGACGATCCCCGGCGACCCGATCGAGCGGGCGGCGGCGCTGCTCCGTGAGGGGCGGATCGTCGCCGTGAAGGGCCTCGGCGGCTTCCACCTCGCCTGCCTCGCCGAGGATGAGGCGGTCGTCGCCGAGCTGCGGCGGCGCAAGCGACGGCCGCACAGGCCCTTCGCCGTCATGGCGGCCGACCTGGATGCCGCGCGCGAGCGCTTCGAGCTCTCGCCCGCCGAGGAGCGCCTGCTCGCCTCGCCCCAGGCGCCGATCGTGCTCGTGCGGGACCGCGGGACGCTGGCGCCCTCGGTGGCGCCGGGGTTCCGGCGGCAGGGCGCGATGCTCCCCGCGACGCCGCTGCACCACCTCCTGCTCCGTGAGGTGGGGCGCCCCCTCGTGATGACGAGCGGCAACGTCTCGGACGAGCCGATCTGCATCCGGGACGATGATGCGCTGCAGCGTCTCGCCGGGATCGCGGACGCCTTCCTCGTGCACGACCGCGAGATCGTCGCCCGCTACGACGACCCCGTCGCCAGGGTCTGGCGGGGCGAGCCGGTGGTGATGCGCCGCGCCCGCGGGTACGCGCCGAGCCCGATCGTCCTCCCCACCGCCGTGTCGCCGATCCTCGGGGCCGGCGCCGAGCTCCACGGCGCCTTCTGCCTGGCGTCGGGGACCCACGCCTTCCTCTCGCAGCACATCGGGGACCTCGACGGCGAGGAGGCGATGCGCGCGTACGAGGAGGCTCTGGAGCGTTACCGGGTCCTGTTCGGGATCGAGCCCGAGGCGGTCGCCCACGACCTGCATCCGGACCTCCTCACGACGCGCTACGCGGAGGAGACCGGTCTGCCGCGCGTGGCGGTCCAGCACCACCACGCCCACGTGGCGTCGACCATGGCCGAGCACGGCCTGGAGGGCGAGGTCATCGGCGTGGCCTTCGACGGCTTCGGGCTCGGCGAGGACGGGACGGCCTGGGGCGGGGAGTTCCTCGTCTGCGACGCCGCCCGGGCCGAGCGCGTGGGTCACCTGCGTCCGGTGCCGCTCCCCGGCGGCGATGCCGCCGTTCGGCATCCCTGGCGCATGGCGGTGGCCCACGCGGAGGACGCGGGGGTGCTGCCGGCCGCGCTCGGGCTCCTCGGGAACCGCTCCGTGGCGGAGCTCGAGACCGTCCTCGCGCAGGTCCGCGGCGACCTGCCCTCGCCGCTCACGAGCTCGGGCGGTCGCCTGTTCGACGCCGTGGCCGCCCTCGCCGGGATCTGCGACGAGGCGACGTACGAGGGCCAGCCCGCCATGCTGCTCGAGCAGGCCGCGCTGTCAAGCGCGACCCGCGAGTACGCCTTCGACCTTGCGCCGCAGGACGGCCGGCTGGTCCTCGATACCCGCCCCGTCGTCGCCGCCGTGGTGAAGGACCTCGTGCGGGGGCGCTCGCCCGGCGAGGTCGCGGGCCGCTTCCACCGCACGCTCGCGGCGGCGATCCTCGAGGTGTGCCGCGCGATCCGGGGTGGGACCGGCCTCGCCCGCGTCGTGCTCGGCGGCGGCGTCTTCCAGAACGACCTCCTGCTGTCGGACGTCGTTGCCCGGTTGGAGACCTGCGACTTCGAGGTGTACGTTCCGAGGCGCACCCCGGTGGGGGATGGGGGCATCGCCCTCGGGCAGGTGCTCGTCGCGAGCGCCCGGCTCGAGGGCTGAGATCGCTACGGAGGTCGAGCATGTGCCTCGGCGTGCCGGGCAGGGTCATCGAGGTCTCCACCGAGGACGGCGTCCGGATGGGGCGCGTGGACTTCGGCGGGATCACGCGCACGGCGTGCCTCGAGTACACGCCCGAGGCCGACGTCGGCTCCTGGGTGGTGATCCACGTCGGCTTCGCGATCAGCGTGGTCGACGAGGAGGAGGCGCGGCGCGCCTACGAGCTGCTCGCCGAGATGGGGAACCTGGAGGACATCGACCTCCCGCAGGACCCCGAGGGGGTGCGGGCCGAGGAGTACCGTCGAGGAGGTTCTCCGTGAGGTTCGTCGACGAGTACCGCGACGACCGGATCGCCCGGGCCCTGGTGGAGGAGATCCACCGCACGGCGACCCGTCCGTGGACCGTCATGGAGGTGTGCGGCGGGCAGACCCACACGCTGATCCGCCAGGGCATCGATGAGCTCCTCGCCCCGACGATCGCGCTCGTGCACGGGCCGGGATGCCCGGTGTGCGTGACGCCGCTCGCGCTCATCGACGAGGCCATCGCGATCGCGAAGCGCCCCGATGCGATCCTCTGCTCGTTCGGAGACATGCTCCGGGTCCCGGGCTCGAGCGAGGACCTGCTCATGGCCCGCGCGGCCGGGGGCGACGTCCGGGTCGTGTACTCGCCGCTCGACGCGCTCGAGGTCGCCCGCCGCAACCCCGACCGCACCGTCGCGTTCTTCGCGGTGGGGTTCGAGACGACGGCGCCGGCCAACGCGATGGCGGTCCTGCAGGCCGCGCGGCTCGGCATCGAGAACTTCGCCCTGCTCGTGGCCCACGTGCTCGTGCCGCCGGCGATCGTGGCGATCCTCGCGACGCCGGGCAACCGCGTGCAGGGGTTCCTCGCGCCGGGCCACGTCTGCGCCGTGCAGGGATGGCGGGAGTACGAGCCGCTCGCACGCGACTACCGGGTCCCGATCGTCGTGACCGGCTTCGAGCCGGTGGACCTGCTCGAGGGGATCCTCATGCTCGTGCGTCAGCTGGAGGAGGGGCGCCACGAGGTCGAGAACCAGTACGTGCGGGCCGTCGTGCGCGAGGGCAACCGCGAGGCCCAGGCCGTGGTGGCCGAGGTCTTCGAGACCTGCGATCGCGCCTGGCGCGGCATCGGGGTGATCCCGAGGAGCGGGCTGCGCCTGCGCGAGCTCTACCGCCGCTTCGACGCCGAGCTCCGCTTCCCGCGCGAGGGCGCCCCGGCGAGCGAGTCCGAGGTGTGTATCGCGGGCGAGGTGCTGACCGGACGGGTGCGACCGGATCGGTGCCCCGCGTACGGCACCCTCTGCACGCCCTCGACCCCGCTCGGCGCGCCGATGGTCTCGAGCGAGGGCGCCTGCGCGGCCTACTTCCTGGCCGGCCGCCCCCGGGCGGACGCGGTGGAGGCGAGGTCGTGAGCGAGGCCGAGGGCTTCGTGCTCCGCTGCCCGGTGCCGCTCCCGCCGGGCGCGAACGTGCTCCTCGGGCACGGCAGCGGAGGTCGGCTCACGCAGCAGCTGATCCGCGAGGTGCTCGTGCCGATCCTGGACGGGTCGGGCTCCTCCGAGCTCGCCCGGCTCGGGGACGCGGCGGTCGTGGAGGCGGGCGGTGTGCGGCTCGCCTTCACGACGGACGCCTTCGTCGTCACGCCCGCGTTCTTCCCCGGCTCCAACATCGGCGAGCTCGCGGTGAACGGGACGGTGAACGACCTCGCGATGATGGGAGCGGAGCCGCTGTTCCTCTCGGCGGCGCTGATCCTCGAGGAGGGGTTGCCCCTCGAGGACCTCGGCCTGGTCGTCACGGCCATGGCCGAGGCCTGCCGGCGCGCCGGGGTGCAGCTCGTGACGGGCGACACCAAGGTCGTCGAGCGCGGGAGCGCGGACGGGCTGTTCGTGATCACCTCGGGGATCGGGATCGTGCCCGAGGGGGTCGACGTGGGCCCGGAGCGGGCCCGACCGGGGGACCGGATCCTCGTGAGCGGGCCGGTCGCCTCGCACGGCGTCGCGGTGATGTCGCGCCGGGCCGGGATCGCGTTCGAGGGGGAGCTCGCGAGCGACACGCGCCCGCTCACCGAGCTCGTCCGGGCGATGCTCGCGGCCGGCGAGGTGCACGCGCTGCGCGACGCCACGCGCGGGGGCGTCGCGAGCGTGTTGACCGAGCTCGCCGAGGCGAGCGGCGTGGCGATGGTGGTCGAGGAGGCGGCGATCCCCGTGCTGCCACCCGTGCGGGCGGCCTGCGAGATGCTGGGCCTGGATCCGCTCTACGTCGCGAACGAGGGGGTGTGCGTGGCGATCGTCGCGCCGGGGGACGCGGAGGCCGTCCTCGACGCCGCGCGCCGGGCGCCCGGCGGCGAGCGGGCCGCCCTCGTCGGCGAGGTGACGGAGGGTCCGGCCAAGGTCTCGCTCCGGACCCCGCTCGGCGCGACGCGGCCGCTCATCATGCTGACGGGCGATCAGCTTCCTCGGATCTGCTGACCTCGCCTCCGCGCTGCTCAGACCACGCCGCGACGAGCTCGTCCCAGGCCGCCCGGATGCGGGGGCGGAACTCCCGTCGGGCCGCGGCGGCGTGCTGCTCGACGAGGATGGCCCGGCTGGGCAGGATCCCGGCGAACCGCGCCGAGGCCAGGTACGGGAGCAGGTACTCGCGCCGGACGACGTTCCGGTCCGGGTAGTAGAGCAGGAACCGGAAGCGCTCGCACGGCAGGGCGTCTCCGAGGTAGTTCAGGACGGCGTTGCGGACGTCGCGGGCGAGCTCGTCCGGGCGGACGTCGGTCTTCGTCCGCGCCCTCACCGTGAGGTCCCGCGGCGTCACGTCCTCCACCGCGATCTGGATCCGGCCGTACATCCCGTAGACCTTGCGGATCGGGAGGAGGGTCTCGTTCAGCAGCCTCGTGAGCGCCTCGGAGGCGGCGGCCGCCCGGGCGGTTCGATCCCTCGGCGTCTTCCACATCGCTCCCCCTCACCACAGCGCGAGATAGGCCCGTCGGACGATCCGCCGCCGAACGTCCTCCGGCACGTCGGGCACCGGCTGGCCGGCCACGAGCGCCCGGAGGACCTCGGCCACCGTGGCCTCAGGCAGGCCGGTGTCCGCGACCGCCGCCTCCACCGCGTACCCGCGGAGGTGCGGATGGTCCTCGAGCACGTACTCGATCTCCCGCACCCATTGGGCGTCGTCGTCCCCCAGGATCCGCTCGAGGGCACGGAGCATGAGCTCCTCGGGTCCGTGGGCGGCCTGACCCCGGAACGGCGGGAGCCCGATCTCGTGCCACCAGGCCACGTACGTCTCGACCCACGCGGCCTCGTAGGTGGATCGGGAGCGGATCGGCTCCCAAGCGCCGAGGATGCGGTAGAGCCCATCGGTCGCGAGGTCGTAGTCGGGCACCTCCACGAAGTACCCGCGGGGACCGAGGACGAACGACCCGAACCCCCAAGGGCACGAGGTCATGCTGTTGTAGACCTCGCAGGTGAGCTCGCGACGCATGGCCTCGCGCCCGAGGACGGCCTCCACCACGTCCGTGTGGTCCATGTCCCAGAGCAGGGCCTCCCGCTCCTCCTCGGTGAGCTCCTCCAGGATCGCCTGCTCGAGGAACGGGGGGTCCTCGATCCGAGACACGAAGACCGCGCCCTCGACGTCGAGCCCCTCGACCGGAACGAGCCCGGCGTCGAGGCGCTCGCGGACGCGGTCGCGGTCGATGCGGGCCAGGCGCTTCGCCCAGCGGTCAACCATGGTTACCCTCCTCCCTCCCGAGGGAGGGACGCCGCACGTGACGCTCCGCGGGGCGGGGAGGGCCTCGGTGCGCGCCTGGGAAGGCGCGTACCCGGACACTTCGTTGCCGGATCGGCCGAGGGCCGTCCGACCGCATCCCCGCTCACGCAGGAGGCACCTTGGGTGTCCGTCCCAGGTTGCCGGCCCCGGGTCATCCCGGGGCGCTCCCGATGCTGCGTGGACGGTACCACGCCCCACCGACATCGATCCTCGGAGCCCGTGTCGCCCAGGCTGCTAGAGTCGCTCTACCTCCCCCGGGGAGGTGACCTTCGTGAGCGGGTACGAGATGCTGCAGAACGCCCTCGTCGTGGCCTTCGCCACGGCGGTGCTCGGTTGGATGGTCGGCGGGCTCCGTCGAGAGACCCGCCGGGCATGGCAAGGGCTCCGGACCGAGATGCGCGAGGAGATCGGCGGCGTCCGGGGTGAGCTCTCGGGGCTCCGCACGGTGATGCGCGAGGAGATCGGCGCCCTGCGGACCGAGATGCGCGAGGGGATCGGCGGCGTCCGGGGTGAGCTCTCGGGGCTCCGCACGGAGATGCGCGAGGAGATCGGCGCTCTGCGGACCGAGACCCACGACGAGCTCCGGGCGCTGCGATCGGACCTCACCCAAGTCGCCCTGGCCCTCGGGGTGCGTCGTCGGGTCGGGAACGAGTGAGGCCCGATCGCCCATGAGCCGCCCGCCCGACTTCCGGCTGGAGCACAGCGAGCTCCGCGGCGAGGACGAGTTCACGGAGTTCGCGAACGCCGACCTCCCCTACTACTCGGACTGGCACGGATCGTTCGAGAAGCTGCCGTGGGCGGTCGACGAGGACACCTTGCGCGCCCTCTCTCCCGACGTCGCGATCGTCGGGGCGCCGTTCGACGAAGGCACGTCCTCGAGGCCCGGTGCGCGCTTCGGTCCGCGCGCGATCCGGATGGCGCCGACGGCGTGGGGCAACACCGATGCGTGGTCCATCCAGCTGGACGTCGAGCCCTACTCCGTCCTGAAGGTCGTGGACGCCGGGGACGCACCGATCGTGCCGACGCGGTTCGAGCGGGCGCTCCGCGTCATCCACGAGAAGGTCTACCGGGTGGTGAGCGCCGGGCCCATCCCCATCGTGCTCGGCGGCGACCACTCGATCACGTACCCGAGCGCGGCGGCGATCGCCCGTCACGTGTGGCCGAAGAGGGTGGGGGTCGTCCACTTCGACGCGCACGCCGACACGGGGGCGGACCAGTGGGGGAACCTGCACGCCCACGGCCAGCCGATGCGCCGGCTCATCGAGGAGGGGTGGGTCGCCGGCCGCAACTTCGTGCAGATCGGCCTGCGCGGCTACTGGCCCGACCGTGAGACCTTCGCCTGGATGCGCGAGCAGGGGATGCGCTGGCACACGATGGTCGAGATCGAGGAGCGCGGCGCCGAGGCGGTCGTCGCCGATGCGATCGCCGAGGCCCTCGACGGACCCGAGGTCGTCTACCTCTCGGTGGACATCGACGTCGTGGACCCGGGCTCCGCGCCGGGCACCGGCACGCCCGAGCCCGGCGGGATCCTGCCCCGGGAGATGCTGCGGGCCGTGCGGCGGATCGCGGGATCGGTCGAGCTCGTCGGGATGGACGTGGTCGAGGTCTCTCCCCCCTACGACCAGAGCGAGACCACGGCGATGCTCGCGCACCGCCTGGTGATGGAGGCCATCTCGGCCCTCGCCGCCAAGCGCGCCGCCTCCGGCTGAGATCTCGACCTTCCCGACGCCCGCTGGGCCGGGATACGCTCGTGCACGGCTGGAACCTCGTGCAAGGAGGTCGCGATGCGCCGTCGCTCGATGCTCCGACGGACCCTCGCCCTGGCCGCCGCTGGCTCGCTGTTCGGAGCGGGCGCGATGACCGCCCAGCTCCTGTCATCGTCCGCGGCCGGGCGCGAGGGTTCCCCGGTCCCGCTGCCGGCCTTCCGGAAGGTGGTCTTCCTCAGCCACGTCAACGACCCGGCCAGGACGCCCATCTTCCCGGGGGACCCTCCGTTCACGATCGAGACGATCTTCACGGTCCCCGAGGATGGCTTCTACCTCGAGCTCGTCTCCGAGGGGGCGCACACGGGCACCCACTACAGCGCCCCGTGCCACTTCCACCGCCGGGCGCGTTGCATGGACGAGCTCGAGCCGGCGGACCTCGTGCTCCCGGCCGTCGTGATCGACGTGCGGGACGAAGTGGCGCGGGACCCCGACCACATCGTGCGGGTCGCCGATCTCAAGGCGTGGGAGGCCGAGCACGGGCAGATGCCGGAGAACGCCGCCGTCCTGCTCCTCACCGGATGCGACGCCTGGTGGTCGGCCGGCGACGAGCCGGGCGAGCCGAACTACGACAACTGCGGGAGCGGCCTGGCAGGCGAGCACCAGCCCGGGTTCTCCCGGAACGCCGTCCGCTGGCTGATCGAGACCGGCGTGCTCGGCCGCCGGGGCGCCCTTGGGACCGATACGTTCGGTCCGGACCCGTCCTCGGACCGCGCATTCATGCCGACGTGGCTCACGCTCCGCCGTCACCGGGTGACCATCGAGAACCTGACGAACCTGGAGAAGCTGCCGCCGACGGGGGCCTGGATCGTGCTCGGGAGCCCGAGGAACATCCACGGCTCGGGCGCGCCGGGCACCGTCTTCGGCCTGATCCCGTAGGTCCGGGACACCGGTCACCCTCGGGCGCGCCCCGACAGCGGCGGCGTAGTCTGGGTGCGTGGACCGTCGGCGGTTCGAGCGGCTCGTGGCCGAGGCGCTCGACGCGCTCCCGGGGTGGGTGCTCGAGCGCCTGGAGAACGTCGAGGTGATCGTCGAGGACCGCCCGCCCCGGGGCGAGCCGGACCTCCTCGGCCGGTACCACGGGATCCCGCTCACCGAGCGGTTCGACTCCTCCTACGCCGGGGTCCTGCCGGACACCATCACGCTGTACCAGCGGTCGATCGAGCGCGAGGCGGGCGGCGACGAGGCTCGGATCCGCGACGTGGTCGCGCGGACCGTCGTCCACGAGGTCGCCCACTTCTTCGGGATCTCGGACGCGCGCCTCCGCGAGCTCGACGCCTACTGAGCGACGCCGCCCGATGTCTGCTCCGGCGGGAGCACGACGACGTCGGCCGGATCCACCGAGAGCGCCGCGGGGTCGCCCGGCGCCACGCGCATCGTGGGCGGCGCGAAGACGAGGAGCTCGAGGTCGCCGACCCGGACGAAGCACCGCTGGTAGATGCCGGCGAAGTGGCGCTCGCGGACCTCGCCGCGGCCGAGCGCGAGCGCCCCGGAGCCGTCCAGGCGCAGGTGCTCGGGCCGGATCGAGACCACGACCCGCGCCCCCGGCGACCCGCCGGCGTGGGGGACCCTCCCGAGCGCCGTCTCCACGACGGGCCCGTCGGGCCCCTCGACGACCCGTCCCTCGATGAGGTTGCTGTCGCCCATGAACCCGGCGGCGAACCGTGAGGACGGGCGCAGGTACACGCGCTCGGGCGGCCCGTGGTCCTCGATCCGGCCGTGGCTGAGGACCACCACGGCGTCGGCCAGGGCCATCGCCTCCTCCTGGTCGTGGGTCACGTGCACGAAGGTGGTCCCGGTCGTGCGCTGGATCCTGGAGAGCTCGTCCTGCATCTGGCGCCGGAGCTTCAGGTCGAGCGCGCCGAGGGGCTCGTCGAGCAGCAGGACCGGCGGCTCGACCACGAGCGCCCGCGCGAGCGCGACCCGCTGCCGCTGCCCGCCGGACAGGGTGGCGACGTCCCGGTCCTCGGCGCCTGCGAGCCCGACGAGCGCGAGGACCTCCGCGACCCGCCGACGTCGCTCCTCCCGCGGCACCCCCCGCATGGCGAGCCCGAAGGCCACGTTCCGCCCGACGTTCATGTGGGGGAACAGCGCGTAGTCCTGGAAGACCGTGGTCGTCGGGCGGCGGGCCGGCGGGTCGAAGGTCACGTCGCGGCCGTCCACGAGGACCCGACCCGAGGTGGGGTGCGCGAACCCGCCGAGGATCGACAGGAGCGTCGTCTTCCCGCTGCCGGAGGGCCCGAGGATCACGACGTAGCTCCCGGCCTCGATCTCGAGGTCGATGTCGGCGAGGGCGGTGACCTCGCCGTACCGCTTGCTGAGCCCCTCGACCCGCACGTGGGCGCCGCGCATCAGGCGATCCTCCGGCGCAGGCGTGCGACGACGGTGAGCGTGAGCGCGAGCAGGCCCACCGACAGCAGGAACACGAGCGTGCCGACGGCGTTCGTCTCCGGGTCCAGCCCCGTGCGGATCGACGACCAGATCTCCACCGGGAGCGTGACCTCGAAGCGCGTGAGCAGGAACGCGATCACGAACTCGTCCCAGGAGAGCGTGAAGGACAGGGCGAAGGCCGCGACGATCCCCGGCAGCAGCACCGGGACGGTCACGAGCGCGAGCACGCGCAGCTCGGAGGCGCCGAGGTCGCGCGCGGCCTTCTCGAGCCGCTCCTGGGCCGGGCTCATCTGGCTCAGCACCACGGCGAAGGCCAGCGGGAGGTTGATGACGACGTGCCCGATCACCACGAGCGTGAGCGAGCGCCCGACCCCGAGCTCGTTCGCGACGATCGACAGCCCGAGGCCGATCACGAGGTACGAGACGGCGATCGGCGCGACGAGCGCCCCCCGGATCGCGGAGGCGGCGATGGGGCGGTAGCGCGCGAGCCCGTACGCGGCGAGGAAGCCGAGGGTCGTCGCGATGGCCGAGGACGTGAGCCCGACCCACACGGAGTTGCGCAGGGCCGCCATCATGCGCTCGTCGGCGAGCAGCTCCGCGTACCAGCGGAGCGTCGGGCCGTGGAAGGGCGGGACCGGGACGAGTCCGTCCTGGAACGAGAAGAGCATGAGCGCGGCCACGGGGAGGAAGATGAACGCGTAGACCGCCGCCAGGTAGGCGAACGCGAAGAGCGACCCGAGGCGGCGGAGGGTCCCGAGGGCGAGCCGCGACCCCCTCATCGCGCCCCCAGGCTGAAGCGGCGGGCCGAGGCGAGGTACGCGATCCCGATCACGAGCAGGAGCACCATGCTGAGCGCCGCCGCCATCGGGAAGTCGCCGCTGCGCTGGACCTGGAGCATGATCGCCTGCGGCAGGAGGAGCTCGCTCGCGCCGCCGAGGATCTGCGGGGTGATGTAGTCGCCGATCGCGAGCACGAACGTGAGGAAGGCCCCGACGATCACCCCGGGCATCGACAGCGGCAGCGTCACGTGGACGAGCGTGCGCAGGCCCGAGGCGCCGAGGTCCCGGGCGGCCTTCCGGTAGGACTCGGGGATCTGCACCAGGCTCGCGTAGATCGTGAGCCCCATCAGCATCGTGAAGAAGTGGACGAACCCGATGACGGTGGCCGTCCGCGTGTTCGCGAGCGTGATCGGCGAGGAGACCACGCCGAGGGCGAGGAGCGTCCGGTTCACGACGCCCTCCTTCGCGAGCACGAGCAGCCAGCTGTAGGAGCGGACCACGTAGGAGGTCCAGAACGGCAGGACCGCGAGGGCGAGCAGGACCTGTCCCCACCGGCGGGGCACGCGGTAGGCGAGCAGGTACGCCATGGGGTAGGCGACGAGCACGCTCGCGACCACCGTGATGAGGGACACCTCCAGCGAGTTCACGAGGGCCGTGCGGAAGGCGGACCCGGCGAACGCGCGACGGTAGTTCTCGAAGGTGACCGTCGTGTCGAGCTCGCCCCCCACGCGCCGGAAGAGGCTGTACGCGAGGACGAACGCCATCGGCGCGAGGAAGAACGCCGCGGTCCAGGCGAGGGCCGGGCCCGCGAGGGCCCAGCCCCTGCCCGTCGACGCCCCCTCGGGACGTGCGCGCGCGACCACCTCAGCCGGCGAGGAACTCCGTCCAGACCTCGAGCATCGCCGCGTCGAGCTCGGGGTCGGGGATGAAGTACGGGTAGGAGTTGTCGATGAACGCCGGCTGCTCGTCCCAGCGCAGGATCCGCTTCTGCTCGTCGGTGAGCGTCGCCTTCGAGTTCGCCGGCATCGCCCAGTAGCAGGAGGAGGTCGCCAGGCGGGCCTGCCCCTCGGGGCTCACGATGTACTGGACGAACTTCGTGGCGAGGTCCTTCTTCTCGGAGGTCGCCACGACCCCGATCGCCTGCTGCCAGCGGATGCCGCCCTGGTCCGGCAGGACCCAGTCCAGCGCGGGGTTCTCGGCCTCGAGCCCGGCCGTCACGAACTCGCCGCCCCCGACGATGATGTCCACCTCGCCGGTGGCGAGCGCGGTCTGCGTGGTGACGACGTCCCCGGTCAGCGCGGCCTGCTCCTTGAGGGCCGCGAGCCGCTCGGCGATCGCCGGGAGGTCGTCCTGCGTGATGTCGCTGGGCTTCATCCCGAGCGAGATCGCCACGAGCTCCATGAGCGGGATGTAGTAGTCGTAGACGGCGATCCGGCCCTTGTACGTCGGGTCCCACAGCGACTCGAGGTCGCGCATGTCCTCGGGGTTCACCTTCTCCCCGTTGTAGGAGATCACGTTGTACCCGAACTTCTCCGGCACGGCGTAGAGCTTGCCGTCCAGGTAGTGCATCTCCGGCATCTGCACGGCGGGGAAGAAGTCGTCCCACGGGAAGTCCGCCGGGTCGAGCTCGGCGAGCCAGCCGGCCTCGGCCACCCGCGGCACGTCGACCGAGTCCACGACGAACACGTCCCAATCACCGGGCTGCGATTGCTCGAGGATCCCGAGGGCGACGCCCGTGCCCTCGTAGTCCTTCACGTTGACCTTGACGTCGTTCGCCTCCTCGAAGGGGCGGAGCAGCTCGGGGTCGGTGTGGTCGCACCACACGAGCGCGTTCAGCTCGGTCGGCCCCCCACCACCGCCGCCGCCACCGCCGCAGGCGGCGCCCACGAGCGCGAGCGCGCTCGCCATCGCGACCACGATCGTTCGACGCATGCGTCCTCCCTTTCCCCTCGGCCTTTCCCCTCGGCCTTTCCCCTCGGCCTTTCCCC
>CAZXJB010000028.1:13160-21175 GCA_964640965.1 uncultured Actinomycetes bacterium
CCTTTCCCCTCGGCCTTTCCCCTCGGCCTTTCCCCTCGGCCTTTCCCCGGGGCCTCCTGGCTCCTGACGTGGGCTCATAGGTACGTCACCCGACCCGATCCGGTCAATCGGCCGCGAACATGAATCCGAGGCCGCTTCTCATGCTCGCGGCCAAGATCAGCCGGCCCGGTCGCGGGTGCCGATCACGTCGAGCGCGCGGACCGCGAGCCACAGATCGGCGAGGTCGGCGGTCCGGGCGAGGTCGCGACCGGTGAGCTGCTCGATCCGCTTCAGCCGGTAGGCGAGCGTGTGCTTGTGGATCGTGAGGCGGCGGGCGGCCTGCTCCGTCCGGCGGTCGTGCTCGAGCCAGACCCGCAGCGACCGGACGAGCTCGCTGCCCCGGCGGCGGTCGGCCTCGAGGACCGGCCCGAGGACCCGCCGGACCAGCGCCTCCAGGGCCCCCGCGTCGGTGGGGAGCCAGGTGGCGTCCGCGCCGTCGGGGAACCGGGCGACGCGCTCGGAGCGGTCGCGCGCCCGCGCGAGGGCCCACAGCGCCTCCCGCCGGGCCTCGGCGAGGCCGTTCTCGATGCGGAAGGGTCGGCTGAGCCCCGCGGCCGACCCACCGAGCACGGGGAGGGACGCCTCCACGTCACCCGCCTGCAGGAGCAGGTACCGCTCCCGCTGCGCCAGGAGCAGGTGGGCGATGGCGCGCTCGGCGAGGGCGCGGTGGATCGCCGTGTCGTCGGCGCTCCCGTCGATCGCCGCCAGGACCAGCGGGTCCTCGGGCTCGAGCCCGGCGAACGCGAGGCGGGTCCGCGCGGCCGAGGGCTCGATCGCGCCCGCCAGGAGCTCCGCGAGCGTCTCGGCTCCCACGCGACGGAGCACCTCGCGTTCGCGCTCCCGGTTCGCGAGCTCGAGCGCGAGCACCGTGGCGATGTGCTGGACGGCGGTGAGGCCCGCCGGCTCCGCGTCCTCGCGCTCGAGCGCCACGAGCAGGCCCGCGGTGCGCTCGGCGAGCGGGATCGTGACGATGTACCCGCCGGGGATGCCGGGGGGTTGGCCGCGTCGCCGGGGGAGGTGGCGGCGCACGACCTCCTCCGGGGGCGCCGGGACGCCCTCGAGGATCGGGTGGCCGGTGGGCGAGCACGGGAACAGGCGGTAGCCCGAGAGGTCCTCCATCCGCCGCAGCAGCTCGGGGAAGGGCGCGCCCTCGGCGGTCGCGGCACGGAGCGTGTCGAAGATGCCGAGGTGGGTGACCAGGCGCCGCTGCGCCCCCTCCGTGTTGGCGGCGGCGATCGTCCGGGCGAGCGCCACGAAGGGGACCTCGATCGAGACCTCGACGACCGGGAAGGCCGTGCGGTCGGCGGCCTCGCGCAGCTCGTCCGACAGGCGCGGCGCGAGCAGATCCTGGGAGATCGCGAGGCCCGCGATCTGCGCCGCGGCCATCCGCTCGACGTAGGCGCGCTGGCGTTCGGGCTCGCGCGGGACGCCCATCCCCGTCGTCATGACGAGCTCCCACCCCTCGAGCCAGGGCGCGGGGTCCTCGAGCTCGCAGACGTGCGCCCACCGGACCGGCCGGTCCAGTCCCGAGGCGCCGGCGACGAGCGTGAGGCCGAGGTGGGGCATCGCGACGAGGTCGCGCATGGTGAGGGGGGCGGGCGCGCGCTCCGACCGGCTCGCGAGGGTCATGCGGGGAGTGTGCGGCACGTCCGGCCGCCGTGTCGAGCCACGCGGGACCCCGGGGGCGCGCGTACGCTTGCGGGACGGTGGATGCGCTGCTCGATGCGCGGATGATGGCCCTCGCGCTGGAGGACGCGCGCGACGCGGCCGAGGCCGGGGACGTCCCGGTGGGGGCGGTCGTCGCCCGCGGCGACCGGGTGCTCGGACGGGCGGGGAACGCGAGGGAGCGCGAGCAGGACCCCACCGCCCACGCCGAGATCCTCGCGCTCCGGCAGGCCGCCGCGGCCGTCGGCTCGTGGCACCTGGAGGGGTGCACCATCTACGTGACGCTGGAGCCCTGCGCGATGTGCGCGGGCGCCCTCGTGCTCGCCCGGGTCGATCGGCTCGTCTACGGCGCGGCCGATCCGAAGGCCGGGTTCTGCGGCTCGCTCGGCAACCTCGTTCAGGACCCCCGCCTGAACCACGCGGTCGAGGTCACCGCCGGCGTGCTCGAGGCCGAGTGCTCCGAGCTCCTCCGGGCGTTCTTCCGTGCCCGCCGCTGACCGGCCTCCCGGGGTGTCGGAACCGGCGCCGGATCCGCCGTGTCTTACCCAGGTGAGAACGCACGGGCGACGCGCCCTCCCGCTCCTCCTGCTCCTGTCGATCGCCGCGGCCTGCGCGGCGCCCTCCGCGTCGACCCTCGGGGCGCGCCCGTCGGATGCTCCGGCGC
Organism: uncultured Actinomycetes bacterium; assembly: GCA_964640965.1. Taxonomy (GTDB): domain Bacteria; phylum Actinomycetota; class UBA4738; order UBA4738; family HRBIN12; genus HRBIN12. The sequence continues at coordinate 15,529 of CAZXJB010000028.1, forward strand.
CGTGGTCGGGCTCCGCGGACGCGGTCGCGTCTCCAACCCCCCGGTCGGCCCTCGGACCGCCGGCCTTGACCCCGTCCGGTGGCGTCGAGCTCCTCTTCGGCGGGGACGTGATGCTCGGTCGAGGGGCGGCGCGCCTGGACACCGGGACGGTGTTCGCGGGGGCGCGGGAGGTGATCGCCGGGGCCGATCTCGCGGTCGCGAACCTGGAGTCGCCGCTGACCCGGCGACCGCATCTCGGGGCGGGAAACGCCCTGGAGGCCGACCCGTCCGCAGCTGCGCTCCTCGCCGGGGCGGGGTTCGACGCGATGGGGCTCGCGAACAACCACGCCGGCGACGCCGGTCCGGGCACCGTCGAGGACTCGCTCGCGGCGCTGGAGGCGGCGGGGCTGCTCGGGATCGGCGCGGGCCCGAGCGCCGCGGCGGCCCTCGCGCCGCGGATCGTGCGGGTCGGGCCGGTGCGGGTGGCCCTGCTCGCGATCGACGCGACGGGGCTCGGGCCGGAGCCGACGCGGGGCTCCCTCGGCGTGGCGGCATGGGATGCGCCGCTCGTGCGGGCCGCCGTCCGTGAGGCGCGCGCGGGGGCGGACGTCGTGGCCGTCGGGCTGCACGGCGGCGCCGAGTACGTCCCCTCGACCGATCCCGGTCAGCTGCGACGGGCGCGACTGCTCGCCCGCTGGGGCGTGGACGTCGTCTGGGGCCAGGGCTCCCACGTGGCGCAGCCCGTGCGTGTGATCGACCCCGACGGCGACGGGAGGCCGACGGTGGTCGCCACCAGCCTCGGCAACCTCCTGTTCGACCAGCACGTGCCGGGGACGCGGCGGGGCGCGCTGCTCGCGGTGCTCGTCGATCGCGCCGGGGCCGTCGCGTACCGGGTGGGCGTGGTCGAGCACCGCGCCGGGCCGGTCGTCTTCCGCGGGTGGCGCATGCCCCGGGGGGACGCGGTGGCGCTCGGGGGCTCGTGGTGGGGGCTCGCGCGGTCCGTGCGACCCGAGCCGCCGAGGCGACCGGACGACCTCGAGGGGTTCCCGGGGGACGTGGTGGACGCCGCCCTCGGCGATCCCGACGGGGACGGGCGGACGGAGCTCGTCGTGGCGTTCCGACGGCCGTTCCGGCCAACGGAGGTGAACGCGCTGCTGCCGGCGGGCTCGCTCGTGGACGCGCGCGGCCGGACCGCGCACGTCGGCCTGTACCGGCCGGAGGATCTCGCGCCGGCGTGGGTGGCCGGCACGCTGCTTCGGCCGGTGGCGGCGCTCGCGCCGTGCGACGGCGTGCTCGCCGTCGCCTACTCGACGCTCGCGAGCGAGGAGGTCCTCGCCACCTCGGCGTGGCGATGGGGCGGCTTCGGGTTCGTTCCCCTGCCCGAGCTGCCGGGTGTCGGCGCGCCGGGATGCGCCGACGTCGATGGGGATGGGGCGCTCGACGCCCTCTCGTTGGGAAGGAGCCCGAGATGAGACGATCCTTGACGCTGCTCGCCGCGTTCCTGGTCCTCGCGGCCGCCTGCACCCGGGGGGAGGAGCGCGTGAGCCCCTCGCCCACGCGGAGCCCCAGCCCCACCGCGTCCCCCTCGCCGACGCCGGCGGCGATCACGATCCCGGGGGCGGTGGTGGCCTTCGCCGAGCTGCCGGAGGTCCCGCTCCTCGATCCGGACGCGCCGGCCTACCCGGGCCCGCGGACCCCCCGCTCGCTCGAGGGTGTGCGGGTCGCGCCCTCGGTGGCCGAGGTGCTGCGGGACCCCGCCGTGGCGGACGCGCTCACCCGGAACGGCTTCGTGGTCGTGCCCTCGGACCTGCGCCTGTTCCACTTCGCCTACCAGGGGAACCGGTACGAGGGCTGGCCGGTGTTCGTGACCACCGACGTCGCGTACCACACGTGGCACCTGGTCTTCGACAAGGTGCTGCGGAGCCTCGAGCAGGACGTGCTCCTGCCGGAGCTCGAGCGTCTCGTGGGCGGCCTCCTCCGCCGGGCGCGGGCGCAGCGCGAGGAGCTCGACGGCACGGCCCTCCAGGGTCCGGCGTCCCGGGTGGAGCAGCTGCTCCAGGTGGCCGCGGCGGAGCTCGGCCTGCCGGTCGCCCTCGGTCCGCTCGCCCGGCGTGAGAAGGCCCTGATCGACGCGCACACGGAGACGAAGCGCTCGCCGATCATCGGGACCACCATCGACTACTCGATGTTCGCGCCGCGCGGCCACTACACGCGCAGCGCCGACCTTGAGCGGTACTTCGTCGCGATGTCGGTGCTCGGCCAGTCCGCCTTCTGCCTCCCGGAGACCCTCGACTGCCCCGGCGTGGAGCCCGCGAGGCTCGGGATCCTCGCCGCCCGCACGCTCGCGGGCGACGAGGGGCTCGTCCAGCGCTGGCGCCGGATCTACGAGCCGACCGCGTTCCTCGTCGGCACGGCGGACGACTACACGCCGCTCGAGGTCGCCGAGGCCGCCGGCGAGCTCGACGACGTCGCCCGCCTCGCGGACGACGCGGCGGTGGCCGACGTCGTCGGGCGGCTCAGCGCGACGAGGCCGGTCCGCATCAACCCCGATCGGGCGTCGATCCGCCTGATGGGGGCTCGCTTCGTGATCGACTCCTACCTGTTCGACCAGCTCATCTACCCCAACGTCGGGACCGACGCGGAGCCGCGGAACCTCCCCGCGGCCCTCGACCTCGCGGCGGCCTTCGGGTCGAGCTTCGCCTACGCGGCCCTCGAGGAGCAGGGCGAGACGCGCTACGCGAACTACGACGCCCAGCTCGGGCGGATGCGCGAGGCGATCGCGGCCCGGCCCGCCTCGGACTGGGGCGCCACGGTGTACGACGCGTGGCTGCACGCCCTCGAGCCGATGTTCGCGCCGCACGGCCGCGCCTACCCCGACTTCATGCGCACGGAGGTCTGGGCGGCCAAGGCGCACCAGACCGGGCTCGGCTCCTACGCCGAGCTCAAGCACGACACGATCCTCTACGCGAAGCAGGCCGGGGCCGAGGGTGGGGACGGGGCCGAGATCCCCGAGCGCCGCAACTGGGTCGAGCCGGAGCCGGTCGCCTTCGGGCGCCTGGCCGCGGTGACCGGGCTGCTCGCCTCGGGCCTGGAGCAGCGCGGCCTGCTCACGCGCGAGGCGGGGGGCCTGCTCACGGACGCGGGCGAGCTGTTCTCCTTCCTCGAGGAGGTCGCGCGGGACGAGCTCGCCGGCGAGCCCGTCTCGGAGGCCGACAACGGTCGGCTCACCGACATCGGTGGCACGCTCGAGTCCTTCTGGTGGCGGACCGCCGACATCGGGGCCGGCGGCGGCGCGGTCTCCGCCGACCAGGAGGCCGCGATCGTGGCGGACATCGCGAGCGGCGGCGGGCAGGTCCTGGAGGTCGGCACCGGCCGGATCGACCGGATCTACGTCCTCGTGCCAGACGACGAGGGCAGGTTCCAGGTCGCGGTGGGCGGGGTGTACTCCTACTACGAGTTCCCGGTCCCCGGGGGGACCCGGCTCACCGACGAGGCCTGGCGGGCGATGCTCGACGCGGGCGAGCAGCCCGAGCGTCCCACCTGGGAGGAGGCGCTGTTCCCGCAGGCGTGAGCGCGCGAAGGCCCCGACCCGGACCGGGGTCCGGGTCGGGGCTTGCTAGACTCGCCGGCGGAGGCGTGCCGGAGTGGACGAACGGGACCGCCTCGAAAGCGGTTAGGGCCTTGACCGGCTCTCGCGTGTTCGAATCACGCCGCCTCCGCCGAGGCCCCCGCGCTCCGCGCGGGGGCCGAGCCGTCCCTCGGAGCCATCGCGGCTCGCGGGTGCTCACCGATCGAGCGTGAACGCCACCTCGCCGGCGAGCAGGGTCATCCGCACCGGGATCTCGGGGATGCGCTCCGGGGGCTCGGCGAAGGGATCGCCGTCCAGCACGACGAGGTCCGCGAGCTTGCCGGGCTCGATCGACCCGAGCCGGTCCTCCGCGCCGATCGCGAAGGCCGCGTCGATCGTGTGGGCGCGGATCGCCTCCTCCACCGTCAGCGCCTGGTCGGCCCCGATCGGGCGCCCCGCGAGCGTCCGACGGGAGACGGCGGCGGCGATCGTGTCCAGCGGGCGGTAGGAGGCGACGTCCGAGTCGCTGCTCAGCACCACCCGGATCCCGAGCTCGAGCTCCTCGCGCAGCGGCTGGAGCCGGTGGGCGCGCTGGCCGAGGCGCGCGAGGAACTCGTCCCCGCTGTCCACGAGGTAACGGGGCTGGTTCACGGTGACGACGCCGAGCGCGGCCATCCGCCGGAGCTGCTCGAGCGTGGGGTACCCCGCGTGCTCGATCCGGAACCGGGGGTCCTCGCGCGGGTGCTCGCGGTGGGCGGCCTCGAACGCGCCGAGGACGAGCTCCATCGCCCGGTCGCCCTGGGTGTGCACGCCCACCCGCCAGCCGAGCGCGTGCGCCCGCACGATCAGGCGTCGGAGCTCCTCGGGCTCGTGGTAGAGGGAGCCCGCGAACTCGCCCCGCTCGCCGTAGGGCTCGCTGAACGCGGCCGTGCCGCCGATCAGCGACCCGTCGGCGTACAGCTTCATCGGGCCGATCCAGAGCCGGTCGTCCCCGAAGGGGCCGGCGAGCCCGATCGAGGCGTAGGCCTCCAGCTGGTGGGACAGCGGCATGCACACCGTGCGCACGGGCAGGCGGCCGAGGCGGCGGGCCTCGCGGTAGGCGCCGAGCTCGCGGACGGTGACCTGCGCGTCGCACACGGTCGTGAGCCCGGCGGCGAGGTAGGCGCGCCCCGCCCGCTCCACCGCCTCGACGAGCTCCTGCAGGGGCGCCTCGGTGTGGAAGTTCGGGCCGTGCGAGCCGATGTCCACGGCCACCGGCTGCACGAGCTGGCACGCGGCGTCCAGGCACAGCCCGGTGGGACGGCCCCGCTCGTCGCGGACGAGCCGGCCGCCCTCGGGGTCGGGGGTGCGCTCGTCCACGCCCCGCGCCGCGAGCACGAGGCTGTTCACCAGCACGTGGTGGCCCGAGACGTGCAGGACGGCCACGGGGTGGTCCGGCGCGGCTCGGTCGAGGTCGAAGCGGGTGGGCTCCCGCTCGTACTTCGCGTGGTCGAACCCGTAGGCGCGGACCCACGCGCCGGCGGGGGTCGCTCGCGCCGCCTCGGCGATCCTGGCGACGAGGTCCTCCACGGTCGCCACCCCGGGGTAGCGGACGTCGACCCAGCCGAGCGACTCGCCGGTGGCGAGGTAGTGGTTGTGGGCGTCGATGAAGCCGGGCAGGACCGTCCGGCCGCCGGCGTCGAGCCGTTCGGCGTCGGGGAGCTCGCGCAGCACCTCCTCGTCCGAGCCGACGATCGCGATCCGATCGCCGATCACCCCCACGGCGCTCGCGCGGGTCTCGCGCGCGTCGGCCGTGTAGACGCGCCCGTTCACGAGCGCGAGCTGCCTGCCCCGTCCTCCCGTCATGGCTCATCCACCGCGTCACCCGGACGGGGCCATCATGACAGGAGGGGGCCGGGGCCGGCGATCTCGATGATGAGCTCATCGAGGGTCCGCTCCCGTGCGTCCGTCGGCGTGAGTCGGAGCAACAGGGGCTGGCTCCCTATGAGCGCCTCGGAGACCTTGCGCGCGTGCGTGATGAGGATCTTCAGCTGAAGCTCCGGGGTCAGCGTGGCTCGGCCCGGGCGAACGACGATCACGGAGATGCCGGCGGCGAGCAGG
>CAZXJB010000028.1:21275-24494 GCA_964640965.1 uncultured Actinomycetes bacterium
AGGCGTCGGATGGATGCGAACCGCAGCCCGTGGCGCTTGGTGAACGCGTTGAGAGCGTCTGCCACCGCGTCGTCCAGGTCTTCGTCCAGCAGGACCTTCAGGCCGCGATCCCCTCGAACTGCAGCGCCTCGAGGAGGGCCTCGCGGCGCACGTGGGGAAAGAGGGCGCCGAGCTCATCGAGGCTGCTCTCGGTGGCGAGGTGCGCGACGAACGCCGTCTCGATGCGGGTGCCGCTGATCGTGGGTGCCCCTCCCATCACCGCCACGTTGGACACGACGTGTCGGCGTCCGTGCGCGGGAACGATGCCGGCCTCCCATCGTTCGCGCATCTGGCGCATGAAGCCCGTCAGGAGCTCCGGGAGAGCCTCCGCCATGACGCCCTGACCTCCGATCATGAAGGCCTCCCCGCGGCGGTCCCGCACCCCGATCTCGTCACCGACCCGGAAGAACTCGAGGTCTGTCCACTCCTCCTCGACGAGGGCATCGAGGAGCCATCGGAGCGCGCGGCGTACACGCTGGAGTGAGGATCGGAGGTCCGTCCGGAGGCGCTGGAGGACGGCGACCTTCAGGAGCTGATCGAAGGAAAGGAGGCAGGGTCGGCCCCGGGCTTCGGGGCGGACGGGCTCTCCGAGTAGACCCGTGTGCAGCCAGTAGTGGACCTTCCGAGGGGTCATGTCCGGGCCGAGGATCCGGCAGACCTCACGGACCGTGTACAGCGCACGGAACGCACGGGCGGCGGGAGCACCGGCGGTTCCGCTGTGGCTCACGGAGGCGAGCATATCCCACGCAGGGGACACGATCGCGCACCGCCTCGTCGTCGCGAACAGGCGACAGCGGGCAGCGCGAAGCGCGCGAGGGGTGTAGAAACGGAACCGATGGCCGCAGGCGTCGCCGTGGTCGGCGTCGGGTACGCGGGGTTCGCGCCGCGCCTGGCGGGGGTCTCGTACAAGGAGCTCATGCACGAGGCGGCGCGCCGGGCCTACGCCGACGCCGGCGTCGATCCCCGCCGCGACGTGGACTCCTTCGTGTGCGTCTCGGAGGACCTCGAGGAGGGCACGAGCATCTTCGACGAGTACGTGCCCGATCAGCTCGGCGCGGTCCGGCGGCCGGTCCACACGCTCGCAGCCGACGGGCTGCACGCCGTCGCGACGGCGGTGATGCTGATCCGCTCGGGCCTGGCACGGGTGGTCGTGGTCGAGGGGCACCGGAAGGCCTCGGACGTGCGGACCGCCGAGCGGATCGAGCGGTTCGCCCTCGACCCCATCTGGAACCGCCCGCTCGAGATCCCCCTCATCGCCCTCGGCGGTCTCGACATGCGGCGGTACCTCGACCGGACGGGGACCGCGGAGGAGCGCTGCGCCCTCGTCGTCTCGCGCCACCGCCGGGCGGCGCTCGCGAACCCGCGCGCGGCGTACGCCGCGGAGCTCGCGCCGGAGGAGGTCCTCGACGCCCCGGCGCTGGCCGATCCCCTGCGGGAGCCCGAGGTCGCCCAGCCTGCGGACGGCGCGGTCGTCGTGGTGCTCGCCGATGCCGAGCGGGCGCGTGAGCTGGGCGCCCGCCCCGTGTGGGTGGCGGGCGTCGGGTGGTGCACCGGCGCCGCGTCCCTCGAGACGCGGGACTGGGGCGGGGCGATGTCGGTGGAGCGGGCCGCCGAGATGGCCTACCGGCAGGCGGGCATCGCCGACCCGGCGGCCGAGGTCGACCTCGTCGAGGTCGACGACGTTCTCGCCCACCGCGCGCTGCTGCACGTGGAGGCGCTCGGCCTCACCCCCGAGGGCGAGGCGGGGGAGCGCCTCGCGGCGGGGCGGCTCGATCGGGACGGCGTCCCTCGCGTGAACCCCTCGGGGGGTGCGCTCGGCGAGGGTGATCTCGGCGAGGCGGCGGGGCTCGCGCGCCTGTCGGCGTGCGTGCTGCAGCTGCGGGGCGAGGCGGGCCGGATGCAGGTGCCGGGCGCGCGCGTCGCGGTAGCGCAGTCCCGGCGGGGGCTGCCGTCGGACTCGGCGGCCGTGGCGGTGCTCCGCGCGGAGGCGGGTGCATGAGCCGCCCGGTCGCGGTGGTGGGCGCGGGGATGACGCGCTTCCTCCGCCGGGCCGAGGAGACCGGCAAGGAGCTCGCGTTCGAGGCGGCGCGGGCGGCCCTGGACTCGTGCGGTCTCACGCTCGCCGAGATCGACGCCGTCTGCCTCGGCACAGCGCCCGACGCCTTCGACGGCGTGCACCGCAAGGGCGAGCACCTCGCCGACGGGTGTGGCGCCTACGGCAAGCCGTTCATCCGGAGCTACGTCGGGGGCGGGACGGGGGTCTTCACCGCGATCCAGGGCTGGTACACGGTGGCCTCCGGGCTCGCCGACGTCGTGCTGGTCGTCGCCGAGGAGAAGATGTCCTCGTGCCTGCCCCACCCGCAGGCGGCCTTCCTCACGATCTTCGACAACGTGCTCGAGCGGCCCCTGGGGCCGAACCTGCTCTGGATCTTCGCGCTCGAGATGCAGCGGTACCTCGCCGTCCACGGCATCGACAAGCGCGACGTCGCCGCCGTGGCGGTGAAGAACAAGCGCAACGCCGCCGACCACCCGGCCGCGCAGCTCGGCCGCGCGGACATCACGGTGGAGGACGTGCTCGCCTCCGAGGTCCTCGCGTGGCCGGTCCAGCGTCTGGACGTCTCGCCCGTCTCCGACGGGGCGGTGGCGATCGTGATGGCCTGCGAGGAGGCGGCCCGCCGCTGCACCGATCGCCCGGTGTGGGTCCAGGGGGTGGGCTGGAACCTCGACACCGCGTACTGGACCGGCCGCGACCTCGTCTTCCCGGGGTACGTGGCCGACGCCGCGCGGATGGCCTACCGCATGGCCGGCGTGACCGAGCCGCGGCGCGAGATCCACGTCGCCGAGCCCTACGACCCCTTCGACTACAAGGAGCTCCACCATCTCGAGGGGCTCCTGCTCTTCGAGCCGGGGAAGGCGCCCGAGGCGGCCCGCGATGGGGTCCTCGACCGCGACGGCGACCTGCCGAGCTGCCCGTCGGGCGGGCTCCTCGGGGTCGGGAACCCGATCGCGGCGGCCGGCCTCATGAAGGTGGCCGAGCTCTTCTGGCAGCTGCGCGGCGAGGCCGGGGCCCGGCAGGTGCCGGGGACGCCCGAGCGCGGGGTCGCGCAGGCCTGGGGCGACCTCATGCAGGTGGGGACCGTGGTCGTGCTCGGCACGGGACGCCCCGGGGACGGGGCGAGC
>CAZXJB010000029.1:0-23554 GCA_964640965.1 uncultured Actinomycetes bacterium
TTCCGGCCCTCCGAGGCGATGGCGAAGATGGCGTCGAAGGAGGGACGGGCCCTGGTGAGCCATCCGGTCTGCTGCTCGGGCGCGTGGTTCTGGGCCTCGTCCACGACCACCAGGGCGGGCTGGGCGCCAGCCGTCTCGGGGGATCGCGCGCAACTGTCAACGGCCACGGAGAACCGCCCATGGGCGGTCAGGAGGACCCAGGAGCGAGGCCGCGTGCAGCACGTCCCGAGCCGATCCGAGCTCGGCATCGGATCCCGTCCGTTCGACGTGCATCAGGCCCGGGTGGCTGCGGAGGTCTGGTCCCGCGCTCGGCGAGCGCCCTGTCACTCGACGATCGCGCCTGCCTCGCGATCGCGGAGAGCATGGGTGGCACCGCCGTGACGGTCGACCGCGGATGGGCGGCCGCCCGCGCCGGGTGCCGGATCGGGTCCTCCGTTAGACCTTCTGGTCGAGGCCCACCAGGTCCCGGCGGCTCCGGACGCCGAGCTTGCCGTAGATCCTGGCCAGGTGGCTGTCCACCGTGCGGACGCTGACGTGCAGGCGCTCGGCGACCTCACGGCTGGACATCCCGCGTCGGACCAGAGCCAGGACCTCGCGCTCGCGCTCGGTGAGCTCGCCGACGCGCTGGGCAGCCCGACGTCCTGGCGGACCCAGCCGGCGGAGCTCGGCCCGGACACGCTCGGCGAGGGCCGGCGCGGGCAGCTCGGCGTAGCGGCGCGCAGCCTCGGTGAGCGCCTCGACCCGGTCCGGTCCCGAGAGGGTCCGGCCCAGCCGCTCGAGCGCGCGGGGGACCAGCCCGCCGGCTCCAACCTCTTGGTAGCCCTCCGCGGCGGTGCGGAGGGCCTCGGGACCGCGCTGGACGATCCCGCTGGCGTGCCGCTCGAGCGCGTGCGCGAACGGTGTGCCCAGGGCCTCTGCCAGCGCCGCCGCCCGATCGGCCCACCGGCGGGCCTCCTGCGTCCGTCCGTCGTCGTCGAGCGCCTCCACGGCATCGGGCAGCATCAAGGCCTCCAACGCGACGAGCCCACATCGGTCCACCCATCGGACCGCGCGCTCGAACAGATCGGCCGCCCGGTCGAGCTCACCCCGCAGCCGTGCCACGTGCCCGGCGGCCCATCGGTGGCCGGAGGAGAACCAGTAGAGGTCCCTCTCCCCGTACACTCGCTCGGCCTGGGCGAACAGCGGAGTTGCGCGTCCGGGGGCGTCGGCAGCAGCCAGCAGCGCGGCCCCGAGCGACAGAGCCCAGGCCGAGTGGGCTACCGGCGCGGTGGGGTGGAGCGCCGCAACCGCCTCGCACGCGGCCAGCGCCCGGGACCACCGGCCGTGGAACCAGTCGATCCAAGCCGCGTTGAAGTAGGCCACGTCTCCCGGATCGCCTCCCGCCGCCAGGACCGGATCGATCACCGCGACGGCCTCGAGGAACCGCCCCTCGTACGCGAGCGTGGTGGCGTGGATCCCCGTGTGCCAGCCGACCTGCAGCGCGTCGCCCGTCGCCGTCGCGAGCCGCACGCAGCGCTCGCCGATCGGCCGAGCCTCCTCGAACCGGCCCCGCATCGCCAGGTTGTGTCCCAACGGTCCGAGCGCGCGGAGCAAGGTCCAGTCGTCGCCCGCTGCCTCCGCCAGGGCGACCGCCCGACGGCACGGTTCCTCCTGCGACTCGAAGTCTCCCGCCAGGGCCAGGATCCAGCCGAGCTCGTTGATCGCTGCCGCTCGCCGGGGGGATCCTGCGCGCTCGAGCAGGCCCACGGCCTCCCGGGCCTGCTCACCGGCGGCCGGGAGGTCTGCCTCGCCGATCGACAGCGACGAGGCCAGACGCATCTTGGCCCCGGCCAGACGGACGGGGTCGTCGCCGGCGAGCTCCACCAGCTCGCGCAGCGCGGGGATGGCGATGACATGCTCGGAGGCCTGCTGCGCGTGCCACGCGATCTGGTCGAGCAGTGCCTCGCGGTCGGGATGACCGGCCGGCGCGAGCTCCAGGGCCGCCCGAAGGTGCCCCAGGGCCTCGCGGTGGGCCTGGGCCCGCTCGGCCTGGGCGGCCGCCTCCCGCAACGATCGGATCGCGTCCGCATCCCCGGTCCGCGCGCTCCGGGCGACGTGGTAGGCGCGCACGGCCACGGGCTCGTCGCTGAGGGCCCGGGCCAGTACGGCGTGGACCTCGCGGCGGCGTCCCGCCCCCATGCTCGTGTACACCGCCTCCTGCACCAAAGGATGGGTGAAGTCGTAGGTCATCGAGGCGGCCGAGGCTTCGTCCTGCTCGACCAGGAGCCCCCGACGGACGAGTTCGTCGAGCGCGGTGCCCGCTCCCTGAGGCATCGCCCCTTCGAGCTGGCGCAAGGGGAAGGATCGACCGAGGGCGGCCGCCAGCTCGAGGGCCTCGGCCGCGGCCGGGGACAGGTCCGCGATCTCCATACGGACGCGTTCCTTCACGCTGACCGGCACGACCCGCAAGGAGGGGTCGCGGCGGAGCTGCTCCAGGAGGCGCACCGCGTACAGGGCGTTGCCGCGGGTCCGATCGAACAGCCACGACCGGAGCTCGGCGTCCACGACCTCGGGGCCGAGCGTGCGGTCGGCCAGGTCCGCGATGTCGTCCGACCCCAGCGGTCGCAGATGGAGCTCGTCGGCCGAACCGTCCTTCACCAGCGTGGCGATCAGTCGTCCAAGGTCCGCCTGCTCGGCGACCGGATACGGGCGGACCGCGCCCACCACCAGGACCGGAGCGTCGAGCGGGTTGCGGCCGAGGTAGCTCACCAGCTCCCACGTCGAGGGATCCGCCTGATGGAGGTCATCCAGCACCACCTGCACGGGCCTGCCGTCGCCCACCCGAACGAGCAGCCGCGCGAGCGCCTCCAGCACGGCCAGACGCCCGACCCCCTCCCTCGCGCCCTCCGCCGACACCGAGGGCAGCGCCGCGGCGAGGGCATCACGGCGGTCGCCCACCAGCCGTTCGACCTCGTCGGCGTTGCAGGACCGCAGGTGCCGCTCGAGGGCCTCGGCGATCGTGGTGAAGGGGATCGAGGCCGACAACGGGGATCCTCGGGCCAGCAGGGTCGTCGCGAGGTGCCGGCTTCGCGCGACGTGCTCGGCGAGCAGACGGGTCTTCCCCACGCCCGCCTCTCCCACGACGACCAGGATGCGCGAACCCGTGCGGTTGACCCGCGCGAGCGCGTCCGATAGCGCCCGGAGCTCCTCCCGTCGCCCCACCAGCGCCGGAGCGTCCATCGCGCCGCATCGTACTCCCACGCCCGGGCGCCGGGCGAGCTCGACGCCCGGCGTCGGTCGTTTCCGTACCCGGTTCCGTAGTCGTTGCCGATGGAGGGTCGCTCGACGCGAGCGAGGATCGCGTCGTGACCCAGGTGGGTTGGCGAGAAGGGACGGCCGAGAGGCCCGAGGAGGGGAGGTCGAGATGGCCTACGAGATCGAAGGCGATTACTTCGAGGCGTGCACGTGCGAAGCGAGCTGTCCGTGCGTCATGCTGAGCCCGGCAACCGAGGAGACGTGCGACGCGCTGTTGGCGTGGCACGTCGAGCGCGGGAACAAGGACGGCGTCCCGCTCGACGGCCTGAACGTGGCCCTGGTGGTGAGGTCGCCCAAGCAGATGACGGACGGGGGCTGGACGGCCGCCCTGTACCTGGACGAGCGGGCCGACCCGAACCAGACCGCCGCGCTCCAGGCCATCTTCACGGGGCAGGCCGGCGGCCACTTGGCGAACGTGGCGCCGTTGATCGGCACGGTCACCGGGATCCAGAGCGCGCCGATCGTCTTCGAGAAGCGGGACGGGACGCGCTCCCTGCGCGTCGCCGATCTGGTCCGGGCCGAGGTCGAGGAGATCGGCGGGATGGAGGGCGGACGCCCGGTCGTGATCGACAATCCGCCGTTCTCGGCACTCGAGCAGCCGGTGCGCCAGGCCCGCTCGAAGCACCTGCGGTACGAGGGGCCATTCTCGATCGACACCTCTGGTCGGAACAGCTTCATCGCCGAGTTCCGGTACGAGGCGGCGTGACCATGGACGTCGCGATCCCCCGGGACCGAGGCCGCTCCATCTCTCGCCTGGTGGTGATCGCCACGGTGGCGGCCTGGGCGCTGTCGGTCGGCGCCGAGCTGGTGGGTCGCGGCCACGCGTTCAGGCACGATGCATTGATCGAGGGCGGCCTGCCGGTGCCGGCCGCCCTCGTCCTCTTCGTCCTGACGTGGCAGGTCATGCTCGCCGCGATGATGCTGCCCTCGAGCCTCGGGATGCTCCGGACGTTCGCGCGGCTGGCAGTGACACAGCCGGATCCCGCCCGTAGCACGGCGGCATTCGTCGGCGCGTACACGATGGTGTGGACCGGGTTCGGGTTGGCCGCGTTCTCCGGCGACGCCATCCTGCATCGGGCCGTCGACGGGTCACCGTGGCTCGCCGCGCACCGCTGGCTGATCGGCGGCGGCGTGCTCCTGATCGCCGGGGCGTTCCAATTCTCGTCGCTGAAGGATCTCTGCCTGCGCGAGTGCCGTACGCCGCTCGGGTTCCTGATGGAGCGGTACCGTCCCGGCGTGGGTGGCGCGTTCGGCGTCGGGATCTCGCACGGGCTGTTCTGTCTGGGGTGCTGCTGGGCGCTGATGCTCGTGGGGTTCGCGGCGGGGGCCGGCAACCTGCTGTGGATGGCGGGGCTCACCACGGTCATGGTGATCGAGCGCACGGTGCCGTGGGGCAAGGCGGTGGTTCGACCGCTGGGCATGGCGTTCATCGCGCTCGCCGTGCTGGTGCTCCTGCACCCTGCGTGGCTGCCGCCGCTGCTCGGCGCCGACTGAAGCCGCCCCAGCGGCTGCCATGGGCGCCGAGGGGGGTCGGAGGTTCGGGTCCTCCGCCCCACCGCCTGGGTCGGAGGGGCACCCGGACGGATCAGGCTGCGCCGTGCCTCTCCGGCTCAGCACCTGGGAGCTCGGACCTGCTCCTGATACAGGCAGAGGGCGTTCTCCAGATCCCCCGGGCGGTAGGGAGGGCCCGGCCAGTCGATATGCAGCACCGCTGCCACCCGGTCCCAGTGCTCGATCCACGCGGCGAGGACGGCCTCGCACTCTGCGGTCATCCGCGCCGTGACAGGGATCCCCCACGCCCGCTCGAACCCCGCCTTCGGTCCGGTGGAGCCGTCGAGGTAAGCGCGGTCGGGCCGTAGGACCCGCCGATCCCCAAGGCGCCCGCGCGGAGGAGGAGGTCGAAGCAGGTGGTACGCCCCCACTGGCTCGCTCGGAGCGCACGCAGCGCCTGGTAGCGGTCGCGGAAGCCATCACCGTGGAGGAGGATGTCGCGGAACGCGGAGGCGTGCTCGCAGGCGGAGACGAGGGCGCGCTTGGCCCCGGCGAGGCCTGGTCGGATGCGGTGGTGGCCGACCGAGCCCCGGGGGAAGGCGATCTCCTCCAGCGCGGGCTCGGCGCGGTGCGGGGGGATCGGCTCAGCGAAGCGTTCGGCGACCGAGCGCGCGCCACGCACCGAACCGAAGGCGGTGAACACCACCAGGCCCCACCACGGCTCTCGGAGCATCCGTGCCGCCTGCCGGGCATCCTCGGGTCGGGCGTTCCAGCGCAGAGAGGTCCCCGCCGCCTCGTGCCGGGCTGCCCATGCGAGGAATCCCCGGACCTGCCTCGCGCGCCGGTGGACGAGGCCCGAGAGCGCATCCCAGCTCGTCCCGCGCGCGGCCCCTCGACCCCCTGCGAGGTGGTGGATGGTGCGTCGGGATGGGGCGTGGGGCGCCGGGTTGCCGCCGCCGAAGAGCCCATGCTCCCGCAGCTTCGCGTGGAGCACCCGGCCGAGCTCATGCTCGCCGTGGGCCCCGAGACCGGTGGGCTGGGCGAGGGGGAGGTTCCATCCGCACAGGGCGACCTCCCGCGATCCGACCCAGGCGCCGGCCACCCACCAGGTGATCCGGGCCAGCCTCCCCTCGTCGAGGACCCGGGCGTTGAGGATCGCGCACACGTGATCGAAGACGGTCTTCCCGTTGCAGGCCACGACCTCCAGGGGGTAGGTCTCGATCTGCCAGCGGAGGAGATCCAGACCGGTCTCGAGGAGATGCCGGGCTTCTCCGCGGGGAAGCCGCGACCAGGTCGGGTCCGTTGCCTCCTGGACGAGGTCGAGGTGGACGGCTTCGCCCTCCTCGTATCGGTACCCGAGGGACTCGAGGACGCGGCCCAGGGAGCGGAACCAGCCGTAGGCGGGTCCGCCGGGGCAGAAGTAGGCCCGCATCCGCTCCAGCGCACGCCGACAGTCGTCGTCGGTGAGGGAAGCGCGATCGGCGCGTCCGAGGGATGCGAGGGTCTCGAAGCGACGGGCCTTGCCTGCGAGCTCCTGCCCGGAGCGGGACAGGCACTCACGCCTGGAGGGCTTCAGGCCAACCGTGGCCGCCCGTGCGGTGTGGAGGTCCCCGAAGAACAGGACCGGCAGCGATCCGGGCACCGAGGAGGGGTCCGGTGTCACGCGCCGGGGCCCGCCTGCGATACTCGCGCGCATGTCCGCCGACTGGGATGCCCCCACCTACGACCGCATCGCCGACCCCATGTTCCGGTGGGGAACCACCGTGGTGGGCTGGCTCGAGCTCGAGGGCGGCGAGCGCGTGCTGGATGGCGGGTGTGGCTCCGGCCGAGTGACCGAAGTGCTGGTGGAGCGGCTGCCGCGGGGCTCGGTGGTGGCGCTGGACGCCTCCCCGGCGATGCTCGCCGAGGCCCGTCGGAGGCTCGCCCGGTTCGGCGATCGGGTCGAGTATGTGCTCGCCGATCTGGCCCGGCCGCTCCCCATCCGGGGGACCGTGGATGCCGTGCTCTCCACGGCCACCTTCCACTGGATCACCGATCACGACGCCCTGTTCCGGAACCTCGCGGCGGTGCTGCGGCCCGGCGGCCGGCTCGTGGCTCAATGCGGTGCGGTCGGGAACATCCGACAGGTCCTCGAGGCCGCTCGTCGCGCGGGCCTGGATGCGCGGGCCCCGACCTACTTCGCGAGCCCGGAGGAGACCCGGACCCGGCTCGAGGCTTCCGGGTTCGTCGAGATCGAGGTGTGGACCACGGAGGAGCCCACCCCCATCGAACCCGGCGAGCCCCTCGAGACCTACCTGCGCACCGTGTGCCTGCGGGGACACCTCGAGGGCGTTCCGGCCGAGGAGCGGGATGCTCTGGTGGCACACGTCGCGGCCCTCTTGCCCCGGCCCGAGATCGACTACGTCCGGCTGAACATCCGGGCTCGGCGCGGGTCGGGGTAGCCGAGGCGCGGCGGCGAGCCGGGTCCAGGTCTGACGGTTCGCTCCCCGCCGCGCGCCGCTGTGGTGACGGCCCCGCACCCCGCGGAGGAGCTCGAGGAGTCCCGAGCAGAGTTAACGCGCGCGAAACACGGACGTCGTGACATGGGAAGGGACACCGTGTATAAACACGGACTCAAACAGTGGCCGAACCGGAGGACCGGAGGGAAGGAGGGGGAGCCGTGGGGGCGATCGACGGGGCCGACACCGCCTGGCTGCTCGGGTCGACCGCGCTGGTGATGGTCATGACGCCCGGCCTCGCGCTGTTCTACGGGGGGCTGGTGCGGACCAAGAACGCCCTGGGGACGATGATGCAGTCCTTCGTCGCCCTCGGCGTGGTGAGCGTGCTGTGGGCGGCGCTCGGCTACACGCTCGCGTTCGGTCCCGACGTCGGGGGCGCGATCGGCGGGCTGGACTTCCTCGGGCTCCGGGGGGTTGGGACCGCGCCCCACGCGCTCGCGCCGACCGTCCCGGCCTCGGTCTTCATGGCGTTCCAGATGATGTTCGCGGTGATCACCCCCGCGCTCATCAGCGGGGCGGTGGCCGAGCGGATGCGCTTCGGTGGGTACCTCCTGTTCCTCACGCTGTGGTCGATCGTGGTCTATGCGCCCGTCGCTCACTGGGTGTGGGGCGGCGGCTTCCTGGGCCCCGCGGGCGTGGGTGCGCTGGATTTCGCCGGCGGAACCGTGGTGCATGTGAACGCCGGGGCAGCTGCGCTGGCGGCCGCCCTCTACCTGGGTCGACGGCGCGGGTACGGCACCCGGGGGTTCTTGCCCCACAACGCCCCGATGGTGATCCTCGGTGCGGGGCTCCTGTGGTTCGGGTGGTTCGGCTTCAACGCCGGAAGCGCCCTCGCCTCGGGCGCGGTGGCCGCCTCGGCCTTCGTCGCGACGCACCTCGGGGCGGCGGCCGCGCTCCTCGGATGGCTCCTGCCGGAGCGTCTCCGACACGGGCGCGCCACGACGGTGGGCGCCGCGACCGGCGCGGTCGCCGGGCTCGTTGCGATCACGCCGGCGGCCGGCTACGTCGAGCCCTGGGCCGCGGTGGTGATCGGGTTCATCGCGGGCGTCGTGTGCTTCCTCGCCGTGGGGCTGAAGGGCAGGATCGGTCTCGACGACTCGCTCGACGTCGTCGGTGTTCACCTCGTGGGTGGGGTCCTGGGCGCCCTCCTCACCGGGGTGCTCGCGAGCCTCGCGATGAACCCGGCCGGAGCCGACGGTGGGCTCATCCAGCTCGGGCGCCAGGCGGTCGCGGTCCTGGTCACGGGCGGCTTCTCGCTGCTCGTCACGTTCGGGCTCCTCGCCGTCGTGGATCGGCTCGTCGGCGTCCGCGTGGACGAGGATGCCGAGGAGGCCGGCTTGGACCGAGCCGAGCACGGGGAGATCGCCTACGCCTTCTCCGATCGGGGTGGGCAACCCGCGATGCCGGCGGGGTGGATCCCCGATGCCGTAGGGCCCGAGGGGATCCCAGCCGAGCGTCTGCCCGAGACGTTCGTCCGGGCCGTGGCGGAGCGGGTGGAGCAGCTCCAGGCTGGAAGGGAACGGTGACGACGCCATCGGGGGCGGCCACCGGGTAGCCGCCCCACGGCTGCGCTGCAAGCCCTCCGCCCGCGGGGGCCGCAGCGTCGGAGGAGGTGAGGATGGACCCACGTCGGGAGCGGAGCGCCTGCGGGATCGGGTTCGTCGCGGATGCGGCGGGTCGGGCCCGTCGAGACGTGGTGGAGGCGGCCCTGGAGGCGCTCCGTCGGCTCCGCCATCGGGGCGCGGTCGACGCCGACGCACGGACGGGGGATGGGGCCGGCGTGCTCGTCCCTCTCCCGCGGCGGTTCCTCGCTCGGGAGGCCGAGCGCCTGGGCCTCGGGCCCGTGGACCCAGAGCGACTCGGGCTCGCGATGGCCTTCGACCGGGCGCCCGAGGGAGCCATCGACGAGGCGGTGGCGCACGCGTGCGCGGCGGAGGGGATCTCGGTCCTCGCGTGGCGCGACGTGCCGGCCCGGCCGGCAGCCGTCGGGGCGGCGGCGCGGGCGAGCATGCCGCGGATCCGCCAGGCGCTCCTCCTCGCGCCGGAGGGGCTCGCGCCGAGGCCGCGCGAGCAGCGCGCGCACCGGGCGCGTCGCCGGGCCGAGCGCGAGCTGCGCCGCGAGGGCCTCGCCTGCGTCTTCCCCTCGTTCGGGTTCCTCACCGTGACCTACAAGGCGCTCGCCGCCGCCGATCAGCTCGGCGCGTTCTACCCCGACCTGGCCGACCCGCTCTTCGAGGCGCCCTTCGCCCTGTTCCACCAGCGCTACTCGACCAACACCGCTCCCACGTGGGAGCGGGCGCAGCCGTTCCGGATGCTCGGCCACAACGGCGAGATCAACACGATCGCGGGCAACGTGCACCGGATGCGCGCCCGCGAGGGACGGCTCGGCCTGCCCGAGCCCGAGCTCGAGGAGCTGTTCCGGCCGGTGGTCGACGAGACCGGCAGCGACTCGCAGATCCTCGACGAGGTGCTCGAGCTGCTCTGCCGCGAGGGGGGCGAGGACGGGCTCGGGCGCGACGTCCGGCTCGCCGTGGCGATGCTCGTGCCGGCGGCCTGGGAGGGCGACCCGCGCATCTCGGAGGAGGGGCGGGACCTGCTGCGGTTCCACCGCTCGCTCATGGAGCCCTGGGACGGGCCAGCCGCCCTGGTCTTCACCGATGGGCTGCGCGTGGGGGCCGCGCTCGACCGGAACGGCCTGCGACCGCTGCGCGTCGCGGTCTGCGACGATGGCACGGTCGTCTGCGTCTCGGAGGCGGGCGCCGTGGACCTGCGGGGCCGCGGCCGCGTCCGTCGGTCGAAGCTGGGCCCGGGGCAGATGCTGGTGGTGGACCCCGCCGAGGGCGGGATCGAGCTCGACCCGCGCGATCGCGTGGCCCGTCGTCGGCCCTATGGAGTGTGGCTCCAGCGCCACCGCCGCGCGCTGCAGGTCCGGGCGGGCGCGGCCCCGGCCGTGGCGGACCTCGAGCGACGGCAGGCGGCCCACGGCTACACGCGCGAGGAGCTCACGCTCATGCTCGCGCCGGCCGCGGCCTCGGGCAAGGAGCCCACGTTCTCGATGGGGGACGACACGCCCCTCGCCGTGCTCTCGAGCCAGGACCGGCCGCTCTATCACTTCCTCAAGCAGCGGTTCGCGCAGGTCACGAACCCGCCCATCGACCACCTGCGGGAGCGGCACGTGATGTCGCTCACGGTCCTGCTCGGCCCGCGCGCGCCGCTCCTCGCCGAGCGCCCCGAGGCGGCGGCGCTCCTGGAGTGCGAGAGCTTCCTGCTCGAGGAGCTGCCCCGCGGCTTCGGCGGTCTGCGCGCCGCCGAGCTCGACGCCACGTGGCCGGCCGCCGACGGTCCGGGTGGTCTCGAGCGGGCCCTCGACCGGCTGGGGCGTGAGGCCGTCGAGGCCGTCTCGGCGGGGGCCGCGATCCTGGTCGTCTCGGACCGCGGGGCGGGGCCCGAGCGGTGCCCGGTCCCCGCGGCGCTCGCCGTCGGCGCCGTGCACGCCGCGCTCGTGCGTGCGGGTCTGCGGACCCGCTGCTCGCTGGTCGCCGCCGTCGACGACGCGCGCGAGTCGCACCACGTCGCGTGCCTGCTCGCGCTCGGGGCGGAGGCGGTCCACCCGCGGCTCGCGCTCGCCACCGTGGCCGCGCTCGCGGAGGCGGGGCGGGTCCGGGGCCGAACGCCCGAGGAGGCCCGCGAGGGACTCCGGACGGCGATCGAGGAGGGGGTCCTGAAGGTCCTCTCGAAGCTCGGCATCGCCTGCGTCGACTCCTACGTCGGCTCGGGGCTGCTCGACGCGGTCGGCCTCGCCCCGGGGATCGTGGAGCGGTGCATGCCCGGGGTGGCCCCGGTCCTCGGGGGGCTCGACGTTCGGGCCATCGCCGAGCGGGTCCTCGCCCGGCACGGGCACGCCTGGGGTGAGGGACGCCCGGTGCTCGCGAACCCCGGCTTCGTGAAGTTCCACCGGGGCGGCGAGTACCACGCGACGAACCCCGCGGTGGTGCGGGCCCTCCATCGGACGGTGGATCCGGCCCTCGAGCGGCTGCGATCGACGGCGGCGGCCGATGACGGGGACGCCGAGCCGCGGGCCGGCGCGGCCGAGGCCCACGCCCTCCAGGTCGCCCTCCGCGGCGAGCCGAGCTACGAGCGGTACGAGCGCTTCGCCGAGCTCGTGCACGGGCGGCCCCCGACCGCCATCCGCGATCTGCTCGAGCTCGTCCCCGCGGGCCCGCCGGTGCCCCTCGAGGAGGTCGAGCCGCTCGGGTCGATCCTGCGGCGGTTCTCGAGCGGCGGCATCAGCCACGGCGCGGTGGGGCGCGAGGCGCACGAGACGATCGCCGTCGCCTTCGCCAGGCTCGGCGCGCGGGCGAACACCGGCGAGGGGGGCGAGGACCCCGCACGCTACCGGACCGAGCGGAACTGCGCGATCAAGCAGGTCGCCTCGGGTCGGTTCGGGGTCACGCCCGAGTACTGCGCCTTCGCGGAGGAGCTCCAGATCAAGATCGCCCAGGGCTCCAAGCCGGGCGAGGGCGGGCAGCTGCCGGGCCACAAGGTGACCGAGGAGATCGCCCGGCTCCGGCACACGCGCCCCGGGGTGGCGCTCATCAGCCCGCCGCCGCACCACGACGTCTACTCGATCGAGGATCTCGCGCAGCTGATCTACGACCTCAAGCAGGTGAACCCCCGCGCGGCGGTGTCGGTGAAGCTCGTCGCGGAGTCCGGGGTCGGGGTCGTCGCGGCGGGGGTGGCGAAGGGGCTCGCCGAGGTCATCCACATCGCCGGCGCCGACGGCGGCACGGGCGCCTCGCCCCTGTCCTCGATCAAGAACGCGGGGCTGCCCTGGGAGCTCGGTCTGGTGGAGGCCCAGCGGATCCTGTCCGAGAACGGCCTGCGGGACCGCGTCCGGATCCGCGTCGACGGCGGGCTGCGGACCGGCCGGGACGTGGTGGTGGCGGCGCTGCTGGGGGCGGACGAGGTGTCGTTCGGGACCGCGGTGCTCCTCGCCGAGGGGTGCCTCATGGTCCGCACCTGCCACCTCGACACCTGCCCGGTCGGCATCGCGACCCAGGACCCCGAGCTGCGGGCCCGCTTCGCCGGCACCCCGGAGATGATCGTCGCCTACCTCTCCTTCGTCGCGGAGGAGGTCCGCCGGACGCTCGCCGGGCTCGGCCTCCGCTCCTTCGAGGAGGCCGTCGGTCGGTCGGACCTGCTGCGGCCGCGCGCCGGGGTGGAGCTCGGGCCCGCGATCGCACCGCTCCTCGAGCCGGCGCCCGGCGAGCGCCGCTTCGCCGCCCACCGGGCGTTCCAGCGCCCCCGCTCGGCGCTCGGGGATCGCGTCGCCGCCGATGCCTGGCCGGTGCTGCGCGACGGCGAGCGGGCCCGCTTCTCGTACCGGATCCGGAGCGTGGACCGCAGCGTGGGCGCTCGGCTCGGCGGCGCCGTCGGTCGTCGGTTCGGGAGCGAGGGCCCGCCGGGGCGGGTCACGCTCCGCTTCGAGGGGGAGGCCGGCCAGTCCTTCGGGGCGTTCCTCGCGCGGGGCATCGAGATGGTCCTCGTGGGTGAGGCGAACGACTACGTGGGCAAGGCCATGGCGGGCGGTCGGATCGTGATCGTCCCTCCACCGGAGGACGCCGGGGACCCGTGGCTCGTCGGCAACACGTGCCTGTACGGGGCGACCGGCGGCGAGCTCCTCGTCGCCGGTCGCGCCGGCGAGCGGTTCGCGGTCCGCAACTCCGGGGCGGTCGCCGTGGTCGAGGGCGCGGGCGACCATCTCTGCGAGTACATGACGGGCGGGACGATCGTCGTCCTCGGTCCGGTCGGCCACAACGTCGGCGCCGGGATGACCGGGGGGACGCTGTTCGTGCACGACCCGGAGGCCGGGCTCCCGGCCCTCGTCAACCCCGAGCTCGTCGAGGCCAGGCGGGCGCGCCCCGAGGAGCTCGCGGTGGTCTGGGACCTCATCGAGCGGCACGCGAAGCTCACCGGCTCCGCCCGGGCCCGCGCCCTCCTCGGAGATCCCGAGGCGGCTGGGGCGGCCCTGTGGGTGGTCATGCCCCGGCCCGATGTGGTCGAGGTCACGAGGAAGGAGGAGGGGACGCTCCGCGCGGTGCAGGCCTGAGCTCAGCTCGCGGGGAGCAGGCCGAGCTCGCGCAGGGTGTGGACCGGGAGCGCGTGGCAGTACGGCTCCTTCCCGGTCCGCTCGTAGTAGCGCTGGTGGTAATCCTCGGCGGGGTAGAAGGCCTCGGAGGGGCGGATCTCGGTCGCGATGGGACGCGCGTACCGCTCCTGGGCGTGCGCGCGTGAGGCCTCGGCGGCCCTTCGCTGCTCCTCCGAGTGGGTGAGGATGATGCTGCGGTACTGGGTGCCGAAGTCGGGGCCCTGGCGGTTGATCTGGGTGGGGTCGTGCATCGCCCAGAAGATCTCCAGGAGCTGCTCGTAGGTCACGCGGCCCGGATCGAAGCTCACCTGCACGACCTCGGCGTGGCCGGTGGTGTCGGTGCAGACGAGCTCGTAGGTGGGGTCCGGGACGTGCCCGCCCGCGTAGCCGGAGACGACATCCACCACGCCAGGCACCTGGCGGAACACCCACTCCACGCCCCAGAAGCAGCCGGCGCCGAACGTCGCGGTCTCGTGTGCCACGCTCCCAGCGTACGCTGGTCGCCGGCGATCGACAGCGGTTGCACCGTCCGGAGGGGGTGATGGGGAACGCGTCGCCTCGAGCCTCGATCCGCGTCCGACGCATCTACGACGAGCCCGGACCCGAGGACGGCGCGCGGGTCCTGGTGGATCGTCTGTGGCCGCGCGGGGTCACGAGGGCGGAGGCGCGCCTCGACCGCTGGGCCAAGGAGCTCGCCCCGAGCACCGAGCTGCGGCGCTGGTACGGACACCGACAGGAGCGCTTCGAGGGGTTCGCGCGGCGCTATCGCGAGGAGCTCTCGAGGCCCGAGGTTCAGGCGGCGCTCGATGAGCTGCGTCGACTCGCGACCCGCGGCACGCTCACGTTGCTGACGGCGACACGTGACGTCGAACGCTCCGGCGCGCAGGTGCTCGCGGACGTCCTCGGGGAGCCCTCCCGGGGCGTCAGAACTCGGGGTCGGCCGCGCCCGACTCCGTGACGGCCGTCGCGAGGCACGCGTTGGCCGCACGATCGTAGGGCGTCGTCGACGGCGTCCAGGTGATCGTGCCGTTCCCCGCGGCGGTCCCGACGGCCCCGCTCGGGGTCCCCAGCGTCACGGTGATCGAAGACCCCGTCATCTCCATCGTCGAGCCGGTGAAGTTCCGGGTCGTCGCCGTGTAGTCGGTCCGCCCGAGGTTCACGGTGCCGAAGGGAAGCGTGGTCGCACCCACCCGGATCTGGATCCGGTCCCCGCCCCCGTTGTTGACCAGCCGCAGGGTGACCGTCGTCGGACCGCCGTCCCAGCCGGCCAGGATGGACCCCGGCTCGATCGGTTCAGAGAAGGTGAAGGTGATGGTATCGCCCGTCTCGGCCCGGCCGACGGTGCCGCCGCTCGCGTTCGCGGTCTGCACGTCCGCGCCGCTCGGCGGGGTGTTGTCCACGGTGACCGTGAAGCCGCCCTGGGTCGTGGCGTGCCCGTTCGCGTCCGTCGCGGTGACGGAGAAGGCCTTCGCCCCCTCCGCGAGCGGGTTGTCCGCCGTGAGCGCCGCGCTCCGGTAGCCGTAGGTGACGCCGTCCACCACCCAGGTGCCGGCGGTGAGGACCACCGCGGTCTGACCCGCGGTGACCTGGCTCACGTCGGCCGTGACCGAGCTGACGCTCGAGCCGGCATCGGCGACGTTCGCGTAGACGCGGTAGGTGCCGCCCTGCTTGACGTAGCCGGCGCTGCCACCCTGGGTTTTCTGGATCACCGCAGCCTGGACGACGGGGGGCTGCGCGTCGACCGCGACGGCGGCGCTCGCGGCCGTGCCCGCGGACCCGATCGCGTAGACGGTGTGCGCCCCGTCGGCGGTCCCGTTCGGGAGGGTGACCGAGACCGACGCCTGGCCGTCGGTCGGCACGGGGTCGGGGCTGATCGAGCCGGTGAGGACGGTCCCCGTGCCCGGGTCGTCCAGCCGGAAGGTCACGGTCTCGCCCGTCGCGAATCCGCTCAGGGTCCCGGTGAGGTCCGCCGGCAGCGAGGTCACGGTCGAGGGCGAGAGCGACAGAGCCGGCGGGTCGACGGTCGCCACCGCGCTGAGCGGCCCCTCGCCCCCGGTCCAGGACCAGTGCACGGGGGTGACGGTGTATCGCCAGGTGCCGGCGGGCACCGCGTGCTCGGTGCAGCTCGTCCCGGTGATGGTGCCGTCGCAGTCGGCGAGGACCGTCTGCGACGGCCCGCCGCCGCTCGGGTACCGGCGCACGACGTAGCCGGCCACGGGGTCGCCGTTGCCGAAGGTCGATGCCGACCAGCTCACCGTGACGTTGCGGCCCACGACCGAGACCGTCGGGGTGGCGCCCGTCGGCATCGCGAAGGCCTTCGAGCTCGCGCTCCCCGCGCCGCTCGCCGTCCACGCCGCGAGCGCCACCCCGGGGACGAGGAGCAGCCCGAGGGCCACCAGGAGCGGCGAGCGGAGGCGCCTCATGCGATCATCCCCCGCGCGCGGAAGCGGACCGGCAGGCGAGTCCCCTGGCAGGTATCGGGCGCCGTGGGCGAGAGTCGTGCGCGCATCCGGATGACGATGCGATCGCGGGGCGGGACGGGGCGCTCGCCCCGGAAGGGGCGGATCCGCACGTACCTCCCCGAGCATCCGGGGACGTCCAGGGCGCGGGCCCGGACACGCATGAGGACGATCCAGGCGCGGGTGGGGTTGCGGACGATCACCCGCATCCGCTTCGAGGCGCCCGGGAACAGGCCCCGCACGCGTCCGGAGAGGGCCATGCGGTGGGGGACCGTGGCGGTGCCTCCCGCCTCCTCGCGATGCAAGAGCGTCGACGCGCTCACCGCGGCGACGAGGATGGCAAGGGCGACGGCCGCACGCCCGCGCGTCCGGTTCCCGATGGCTCGCATCCGGGTGACCTCCGACGTGCGCGGAGGGCGGGTCGCCCCGCCCTCCGCGTCCGCACCGGCGGGGCCGGGTCTAGGCGCTCGTCCCCGACAGGGCCACGGGGATCGTGAAGGTCGCCCCCTGGCAGTTGTCGTTCGCGGCGCCACTCATCTGGACGGCCCCCGACAGCGTGAACGTCGCGGCGCTGCCGGCGGGCACGTTCAGCGACAGGCCCGTCTGGTCGGTGAAGGTGACCGAGGCGACGTTGCAGCTCCCGTTGCTCGCGGTGATCGCCCCGTTGCCCGTCACGTCGGTCACGACCACGGGGTACGGGTTCGGGTTGTCGATCCGAAGGAGCACGTCGCCCGTGGCCCCCGGGTACAGCGTCGCGGAGACGCTCGCCGAGACGTCGACGGTCGTGAGGGGCTGGGCCGTCGTCGCCTTCGCGTAGCCGGAGCCGGTGCCGGTCGCCGTCCACGCGGCGAACGCGATGCCGGCGGCCGCGAGGAGCCCGAGGAGCGCGGCGAGGACCGTGCTCCGGCGGGTGAGCCGCCTCGAGGTGCTGCGTGCCATGTCCTACCTCCCGGTGCGGTGGGCCGGGCTCGCGGCCCGGCGACTTCCACGTTCACGAGAGGTATCGGTCGGATGGGGGAGGACTTGAGTAGAAATCCGCAGCCGCTCTGCGGGTTCCGGGCGCCCGCCCCTCAGCGTGGTTCCACCGGGTCGCCGACCCGCACCGTGCCGGGCTCGAGGACCGACGCGTAGACCCCGAAGCAGATCTGGCCGTCCATGAGCCCCCGGTGCCGGCGGATCGTCGCGAGCGTCGGGAAGTCCCGCTCGCCCGTGTCGGGGTCCTGGGTGGTGACCACGCAGCGGGGCACGGGGTCGCCGACGAGCAGGACCGCCTCGCCGACGTGCACCTCCCTGCCGCGCCAGGTGTCCTCTTCGTGCGGTCCGACGCCGTCGATCTCGATCGTCATGCGGAACCGCCGGGGGTCCAGGGCCTCGAGGCCGCCCGCGCGGGCGAGCTCGCCGACGGACGCGAGCGAGACGAGCGTGATCGGACGGACGTCGTTCCCGTCGCCCGGGCGCTCGACCCGCGCGAGCCGCAGCGGTCGCCCGGCGAACCGCGTGAGCGCCGCTTCCCAGGGCCCCTCGAGGAGCCGGGCCGGCACCGTCCGGCCCCAGAAGTCGACCTCGAGCCGCGCCCCGGTCGCGAGGGCCGAGCCCTCCACGCGCTCGCGGCTCGGGAGGGCGAGGGAGAGCGTCTCCGCCCGCGGGTCGTGCTCGGCCCGGATCCGCACCAGGGCACCGAGCTTGGACCCGCCGAAGAGCTTGCCGTCCGCGGTCACCAGGATGAACGTGCGGTTGCCCGCGACCCCGGTGGGCTCGATGCGGACCTCCTCCGGGTGGTGCAGCGCCGTGGACTTCACCGGCGTGACGTTGAACCTCGCGACCCTGCCCATCGCGCGGCTACGGTACCCGATGGCGCGGACGACGCGTGGTAGCGTCGGGACCGATGGTGCAGGGTCGGCCGCGGGCGCTGAACCGGGACACGCTCCTGCTCGGCGCGTCCGTGCTCGGGATCGTGGCGGGCGGGGGGCTCTGGCTCGCCGGTGCGCGCGACGCCGCCCACGCGGTCTTCGCCGCGACCACGGTCGTCGGCGTCCTGCCGCTGCTCTGGTCCACGCTCGAGCAGCTGCGGCGGGGGCGCACCGGCGTGGACCTCATCGCGCTGCTCGCGATGGTGGGCGCCCTCGCCTTCGGCGAGTACGAGGCCGGGGCCGTGCTCGCGCTCATGCTCGCGAGCGGGCGCGCGCTCGAGGACCTCGCCGAGCGCCGGGCGCACCGCGAGCTCTCCGCCCTGCTCGAGCGCGCGCCGAGGCAGGCGCACCGCTACGCCGACGGCGAGCTGGAGGACGTCGCGATCGAGCAGATCCGCCCGGGGGACCTCGTGCTCGTGAAGCCCGGGGAGGTCGTCCCGGTGGACGGCGTGCTCGCCTCGGACTCCGGCGTCCTGGACGAGTCCGCCCTGACCGGCGAGTCGATGCCGGTCGCCTGCGCGCGCGGGGACCAGGTGCGGAGCGGTGCGGTGAACGCCGGGCCCGCCTTCGACCTGCGCGCGACCGCCACCGCCGCGGAGAGCACCTACGCCGGGATCATCCGCCTCGTCGAGGAGGCCGAGGCGAGCAAGGCGCCGTTCGTGCGCCTCGCGGATCGCTACGCGCTCTGGTTCATCCCCATGACGCTCGCGATCGCCGGGGCGGCGTGGGCGATCTCTGGCGACCCGGTCCGCGCGCTCGCGGTGCTCGTCGTCGCCACGCCCTGCCCGATGATCCTCGCGGCCCCCATCGCGATCGTCGCGGGCATCTCCCGGGCGGCCAAGCGCGGGGTGATCGTGAAGGGCGGCGGCGCGCTCGAGACGCTCGCCCGGGGCAGCGTCCTCCTGCTCGACAAGACGGGGACGCTCACGGCGGGCTCGCCCGAGGTCGCCGACGTCGAGGTCTTCGGCGACGTCCCGCCCGAGGAGGTGCTCCGCCTCGCGGCCTCGCTGGACCAGGTCTCCCCGCACGTGCTCGCGGCAGCCATCGTCCGCGCGGCGAGGGAGCGGGGGCTGGCGCTCTCGTTCCCCTCGGACGTGCACGAGGAGCACGGGCGGGGGATCGAGGGGAAGGTGGACGGGCACGTCGTCGCGCTCGGGACCACCGCCTGGGTCACGCGCGGGGGCGAGCTCCCGCAGCGGGCGCGCGACGTGCGTCGGCGCTCGGCCCTGGAGGGCTCGAGCTGCGTCTTGGTCGGGGTCGACGGCCGCGTCGTCGCGGCGCTCATCCTCGACGACCCGATCCGGCCGGACTCGCCCCGGGTGATCCGCGCGCTCCGGCGCTCGGGGGTGAAGCGGGTCGTGATGGTGACGGGGGACCACCCCGACGTCGCCGAGTCGGTCGGCATCTCGATCGGCGTGGACCGGATCATGTCCGAGCGCGACCCGGCGGACAAGGTGGACGCGGTGACGGCCGAGCGCGAGTCGGGCGTCACGATCATGGTCGGCGACGGCGTGAACGACGCGCCCGCCCTGGCCGCGGCCGACGTGGGGGTCGCGATGGGCGCGCGCGGCGCGACGGCCTCCTCGGAGGCGGCCGACGTCGTGCTCGTCGTCGACCGGCTCGATCGCCTGGCCGAGGCGATGGGGATCGCGCGCCGCTCCCGGCAGATCGCGGTGCAGAGCGTGCTCGTGGGGATGGGGCTGTCCTTCGCGGGGATGCTCGCCGGCGCCGCCGGGCTCCTGGTGCCCGTCGCCGGGGCCGTGCTGCAGGAGGTCATCGACGTGGCCGTGATCCTGAACTCGCTGCGGGCGCTCTCGGGCGCTCGGGTGCCGCGGGCGCGCCGTCGCGTGGCCGGCACCGACGTGGGCGAGCGCTTCCGGGCCGAGCACCGCGAGTTCATGCCGTGGCTGCAGCGGATCCGGTCCACCGCGGACCGGCTCGACGCGCTCGCGCCGGCCGAGGCGATGGCCGAGCTCGAGCAGGTCCGCTGGTTCATCCAGGAGCGGCTGGTCCGGCACGAGCAGGAGGAGGAGGCCGTCGTCTACCCGGTCGTCGCGCAGCTCATGGGCGGCGAGGACCCGATGGGCACGATGCAGCGGGCGCACATGGAGATCGAGCACCTCACACGCGTGTTCGTGCACCTCTTCGAGGACCTCCCGGCGGATGGGCCGACCGCGGAGGATCGGGTCGACCTGCGCCGGGTGCTGTATGGGCTGCACGCGATCCTGCGGCTGCACTTCGCCCAGGAGGAGGAGGCCTACTCCTGGATCGCCGCCGAGCAGCCGGCGCCGGCTCCGGCGTGAGGCGTGGGGCCTAGCTGGGCGCTGCCGCGCCCGGTGGGTGGAGCGGGAGGCGGACGCGGAAGGACGCGCCGCCCCCCGGCCGGTCCTCGACCCAGGCCCGCCCCCCGTGGAGCTCGGCGAAGCGCGCGACGAGCGCGAGGCCGACGCCGACGCCGGGGGAGTGCTCCGGCGCGGCGGCGCCCTGGCGGAACGGCTCGAAGATCCGCTCGCGCTCCTCGGGCGGCACGCCGGGGCCCTCGTCCTCGACGGCGATGACGAGGTCGGTCTCGCCCGGCTCGACCCGGACCCAGATCCGCGACCCCGACGGCGTGTGGCGCGCGGCGTTCGCGAGCAGGTTCTCGACGATCCGCTCGACCTTCGCCGCGTCGACCTCGGCCCAGACGGGCGGCGCCTCGACGTGCACCTCGCGTCCCGCGACGAGGTCGGACTCGGCGACGAGGCTGGAGACGAGCGCGCCGACGTCGGTGGGCGCGAGGTTCGGCGCCACGATGCCGCGGGAGAGGCGGTCGAGGTCGAGGAGGTCGTTCACCATCCGGTCGAGCCGGCGGGCGTTCGCGGCGATGCGGGCGGCCATCTGCCTCGCCTCCTCCGGGTGGAGGAGGACCTCCTCGCGCTCCAGCGTCACCGCGAGGCCGAGGATCGCGGCGAGGGGCGTCCGCAGGTCGTGGGAGACCGCCTGCAGGAACGTGTTCTTCATGCGGTCCAGCTCGCGCAGGTGGGCGGTGACCTCGCGCTCGACCTCGAGGGCGCGCTCGAGCTCCTCGGCGCGCTTGCGCTCGGTGATCTCCACCCACACCCCCTGCCAGAACGCGGGGCGTCCGGCCTCGTCCCGCACCAGCACGGCGCGGTCGTTCACCCAGACCGTCCGCCCGTCCCGGGCGATCATCCGGTACTCGACGTCGTAGGGGCCCTCGGTGCGGTCGGCCTGCTCGGCCGCGGCGAGCACGCGTTCGCGGTCCTCGGGATGGATGAGCGAGGGCCACAGCGGCTCCGGCCTCGTGAGCTCCTCCGGCGTGTAGCCGAGGAGGTCGGTCACCTGCGGGCTGAAGTACAGGGAGGTGTGCGGCTCCTCCAGGCCGACGGCGTCGATGTACGTGACGATCGGGATGTTCTCCACGAGCGCGCGGTACCGCGCCTCGGAGAGCTCGGCGCGCTCGTCGGCGCGGCGCTGCTCGCTCACGTCGAACATCACGCCCTGCCAGAGGAGCGGTCGTCCCTCCGGGTCGGGCACCAGCACGGCCTCATCGTGGAGCCAGACCTCGCGCCCGTCCCTCGTGAGCGCGCGGTACTCCGCCCGGAAGCGCTCGCCCGTGCGGAGGGCCTCGCGCTCGCGCTGGAGCACCAGGGGCAGGTCCTCGGGGTGGACGTGGCGCACCCAGCTCGTCGGGTCCGTCAGCCACTCCTCCGGGCGGACGCCGAGGATCCGCTCGATCTGCGGTCCGACGTAGAGGATGTGGCCGGGCTCGTCGCCCTCCTCGACGCTCTGGAGGTAGACGATGCCCGGCAGCTGCTCGACGAGGTTCCGGTACCGCTGCTCGAGCTCGGCCCGGCGCTCCTCGGCGAGCTTCTGCCGCGTGACGTCCACGAGGAGCCCGCGGACCACCGTGGGTCGTCCGTGGGCGTCGGTGAGCGTGTGGCCGATCTCCCGGAGCCACACCACCCGGCCGTCCCGGTGCAGGAACCGGTACTCCAGGTCGTGCGGGCGGGGGTGGGTGATCGCGTCGAGGAACGCCTGCACGGCGCGCTCCCGATCCTCGGGGTGGACGTGGTCGGCCCAGAAGCCGGGCTCCTCGATGAAGAACGTGGGCGGGTAGCCGAGCATGTCCCACGCCCGCTGCGAGACGAAGGTGAACCGCCCCGAGGCGGCGTCCGCCTCGAAGACGACGGCGTCCAGGTCCGCGACGAGCGAGCGCAGGCGCCGGAGCTCCGCGCCGGGGGTCGTCACGGGCGGTCCGACGGACGGGGGGTCCGCATCTCGCCGGTGATGGTAGTGGACGTGGACCGGCTCACGAGACGGCGACGGCGCCGTCGGCCCGGGGATCGGTGGCGACCTCGAACGCGCCGTCGTCCGCGACGCGGATCAGGTGCGCGTGCCCGACCCCCTCGTCCAGGGGCCCGAGGATCCGCGGGTCGAAGCCGGCGTCGGCGAGCGCCCCGACGACCGAGGCCGGCACCCGCGACTCGACCTCCACCGAGCGCCCGGCGTGGAGCTCCATCCCGCCGACGAGCCACCGGGGCGCGGCGAGGACCTCGCCGACCTCCATCCCGAGGTCGAAGGCCCGCAGGAGCGACATCGCGTTGATCTGCGGCTGGGCGCCGCCGCCCATCGAGCCGCTCACCGCGGCGAGGCGCCCGTCGCGGTGGACGAGCACCGGCATGAGCGTGTGGGCGGGGCGCTTGCCCCCGGCGAGGACGTTCGGGTGCTCCGGATCGAGCACGAAGGCCGAGCCGCGGTTGTGGCAGATGATGCCGGTTGAGGGCTCGCGGATCCCCGAGCCGAACCCGTCGTACAGGCTCTGGATGAGCGAGATCGCCCAGCCCTCGGCGTCGGCGGCGACGAGCGCGATCGTGTCGCCGCGGGGCCCCGTCGCGGAGCGTGGGCCACCTCGCTCGCGCACCTGCTCGGCCAGGCCGGCGAGGTGCCCCTCGTCGAGGAGGTCCCCGACGGGCACGCGCGCGAACCGGGGGTCGGCGTTGTGGCGGTCGCGGTCCGCCGCGGTCGCTCCGAAGACCTCGGCCAGGGCGGCGGCGTCCGGTCCGAGGGGGTCGGGGTGCAGGCCGAGGAGCTCGACCGCGGCGAGGATCTCGAGCAGCACGAACCCCTGCGAGTTCGGGGGCACGACCCGGACGTGCAGGTCGCGGTACCGTCCGATGAGGGGCGAGTCGAGCTCGGGCTCGTGGCGCGCGAGGTCCTCGAGCGTCATCGGCGAGCCGCGCGCGCGCAGACCCTGGACGAGCCGCTCGCCGACCGACCCGCCGTACAGGGCGGCGGCGCCGTGCTCGCGCAGGGCCTCGAGCGTGGCGGCGAGGGCGTGGTCGGCGAAGGGCTCGCCCTCGCCGAGCGGCCCGCCGTCCGGGAAGAAGGCCGCGGCGAGGCCGGGGTCCGCGCGCAGCCGTGCCTCGTCCTCGGCGAGGGAGCCCGCGAGCGAGCGCGCGACCGGGACCCCCTCGCGGGCCGCGGCGATCGCGGGCTCGAGGGCGCGGGCGAGGCCGAGGCGGGACCAGCGCTCGGCGAGCAGCGCCCACCCGGAGACCGCGCCCGGCACCGTGATCGTGAGCGGGCCGTGCGTGGGCATGGCGCCGTGCTCGCGGCGGACGCGGTCGGGGTCGATGCCCGCCGGCGCCGCGCCGCTCGCGTTCAGCGCGATCGTGCGCCCGTCGGGCTCCTGCACGAGCGCGAACAGGTCCCCGCCGACGCCGCACATGTGCGGGTAGACGACCGCGAGGGTGG
>CAZXJB010000030.1:0-250 GCA_964640965.1 uncultured Actinomycetes bacterium
CCGGCGCGTCGCGCTCGAGGTGATCCGCCGGGTGACCGAGGGCGGCGCGTACTCGAACCTCGCGCTGCGGGCCGCCCTCGGCCGCGCGCGGCTCTCGGCGCGGGACGCGGCCCTCGCCACCGAGCTCGCCTACGGGACGCTGCGGCACCTGCCCGCGCTGGACCGGGCGCTCGCCGGGCTCCTCGACCGGCCCATCGCCGAGACCCCGCCGCCCGCGCTCGCGGCGCTCCGGCTCGGCGCGTACCAGCTG
>CAZXJB010000030.1:262-22734 GCA_964640965.1 uncultured Actinomycetes bacterium
CACCCGGATCCCGCCCCACGCCGCGGTCGCCGAGACCGTCGGGCTCGTGCGCCAGCGCGGGCTGGTGAACGCCGTGCTGCGGCGCCTGGCCGCCGAGCCGCCCCCGCCGCCCACCGGGGAGGACGACGAGACCGTCGCGCTCCGCTCGGGGCTCGCGCCCTGGGCGGTGGCCGAGCTCCGAGCGCTCCTGCCCGCGACCGAGGTCGAGGACGCCGCCCGGGCCCTCGGGGAGCCCGCCCAGGTCTCGATCCGCGTGAACACCTGCCGCGCGGCCCTCGCGCGGGTGCGGGCGCGCCTGGCCGAGGCCAGCGTCCGCAGCGAGCCGAGTCCCCTGCACCCGGACTGCCTCCTCCTCGAGCGCGGCGCACCGGCCGAGCTCCCCGGCTTCGCCGAGGGCTGGTTCACCGTCCAGGACGCGGCCTCGGCGCTCGTGGTCTCGGCCCTGGACCCGCGGCCGGGGGAGCGGGTGCTCGACGCGTGCGCCGGCCCCGGCGGCAAGGCCGCGCACATCGCGTGCCTCCTCGGCCCGGGCGGCCTGCTCGTCGCCGCCGACGTGAGCGACCGCCGCGCGCACCTCGTCCGGCGGACGGCCGAGCGACTCGGCGTCACCGCGCGGGTGCTCGTGCAGGACGCGCGGCGTCCGGCCCTGCGCGGCGGGTTCGACGGGGCGCTCGTCGACGCGCCGTGCTCGGGGATCGGCTCGGCCCGGCGCCGCCCGGAGCTCCTCTGGCGCGTGGACCCCGCGCGGCTGCCGGGGCTCGCGGAGCTGCAACGCGGGATCCTCCTCGCCACCGCCGAGCTCCTCGCGCCCGGTGGTCGGCTCGTCTACTCGGTCTGCACGTTCCCGCGGGCGGAGACCGACGAGGTCTGCGACGCGCTCCTCGCGGGCCGGCCGGACCTGGAGCCCGAACCGGTGCCCGGCCCGGACGGGCCCGCCGAGCGGGTGCGCCTGTGGCCGCACCGGCACGGATGCGACGCGATGTTCATCGCGGCGTTCCGCAGGCGGGAGCCCTCGGGCCGGTAGGATGACGCCGCGATGGGCAAGCTCTCGGTCTCGATCCTGTCGGCGGATCTCGCGCACCTGGCCGACCAGGTCAAGCTGGTCGAGCCCTATGCCGACGCCATCCACATCGACGTCATGGACGGACACTTCGCCCCGCCGATCACGTTCGGGCCGGTGCTCGTGGCCTCGCTGCGGCCGTGCACCCCGCTCGTCCTGCACGGCCACCTCATGATCGAGATGCCCGAGTCGCAGTTCGAGGAGCTGGCGCAGGCCGGGATGGACATCGTGTCGTTCCACATCGAGGCCGTCGAGGACCCCGCGCCGGCGATCCGCAAGGCGCGTGGGGCCGGGATGCGCGTCGGCATGACCGTCAGCCCCCCGACCCCGGTCGAGTCCCTGTTCCCCTACCTCGAGGAGCTCGACGACGTCATGGTGATGAGCGTGTACCCGGGCTGGGCCGGCCAGCGGTTCATGCCCGAGGCGCTCGGCAAGCTCGAGGCGGTCCGCGCGGAGCTCGACCGCCGGGGCCTCGCGCCCGACGTCCAGATCGACGGCGGCGTGAAGCTCGACAACGCCAGGCGGTGCATCGAGGCCGGCGCCACCGTGCTCATCGCCGCCTCCGCGATCTACCAGGCGCCGGATCCGGCGGCCGTGGCGCGCGAGCTGAAGGCGATCGCCGAGGGGACAGCCTGATGCCCGAGACCATCCTCGTCGTCGACGACGACCCGGACATCGCGCGGTTCGTCGAGGTCAACCTCCGCAGCGCCGGCTACGACGTGGCCGTGGCCTCCGACGGGGAGCAGGCGCTCGAGAAGGCCGCGGAGCTCCGGCCCGACCTCATCCTCCTCGACGTGATGATGCCGCGGATCGATGGGTTCGAGGTCGCGCAGCGCCTGCGCCGCAACCCCCAGACGGCGAACACCTCGATCATCATGCTCACGGCGAAGGCCCTGTCCACCGACAAGGTGCTCGGCCTGACCGCGGGGGCGGACGACTACATCATCAAGCCCTTCGACCCGATCGAGCTCCTCGCCCGCGTGAAGGGGACGCTGCGCCGGGCGAAGGAGATGCGGAACCTCTCGCCGCTCACGGGCCTGCCGGGCAACATCCGCATCCAGGAGGAGATCGAGCGGATGGTCCGCGAGGCCCGCCCGTTCGCCGTCCTGTACTGCGACCTCGACAACTTCAAGGCCTACAACGACCAGAAGGGGTTCGTCCGGGGCGACCGGCTCATCCAGGCGACCGCCCGCATCATCCAGGACGCCGTCGTGGAGTTCGCCGGGTCCGAGGGCTTCGTCGGTCACATCGGCGGGGACGACTTCGCCGCCGTCGTGCCCCCCGAGCACGCGGAGCCGATCGCCAAGCGCATCGTCGAGCGGTTCGACGCCCAGGTCCATCAGTTCTACGACCCCGAGGACATCGAGCGCGGCTACGTCGAGGTCGAGGACCGCAAGGGGGTCCTGCAGCGCCTGCCCCTCGCCTCGATCTCGGTGGGCATCGCCACGACCAACGTCCGGACCTTCGCCCACTACGGCGAGGCCGTGGCCGTCGCGACCGAGATGAAGCAGTTCGCCAAGCGTCAGACCGGCTCGAGCTACGCGATCGACCGCCGCACCACGGGGTGAGGCGGGGCTCCTCGGCCCCGCGATGAAGCGATCCCGCTCGCCACCCCCCTTCTCCGCGTCGCGCCCCCCGTCCGGGTTGTCGTCCCGGCGGTACGGGCCGGGCGCAACGAGGGCGAAGGAGGGGGTATGAAGGCGGGCACCACGTACAGGTCCTACGCGGCGGCCGCGGTGGTCGGTCTCCTGTTGCTCGTGCTGGTCGTGTCCCTGCGGTCGATGTGGCCGTTCGCGAAGGTGCCGCGCGACAAGATCGGCCTGTCGTACGGGGGAGGGTTGTTCGAGGGCGCCCACTTCCAAGGGATCAAGCAGCCGGGCTCATCGCTCTTCTTCAACGGGTGGGGCGACAGCCTGTACCTGTACCCCGTGACGCAGCGCTCCTACATCATCAGTCGGACCCAAGGGGAGGGCGACGTGCAGGGCTTCGTCCCCGCGCCGTCCTCGGACCGGATCCAGGTCGAGTTCGAGGTCGCCACGTACTTCAAGCTCAACCTGTCGCTCATCCGGCGGTTCCACGAGACGATCGGCCTGAAGTACCAGGCCTGGACGGACTACGGGTGGGAGCGCATGCTGTCCGAGTCCTTCCGGTAGCAGATCGAGTTCGCCCTCCAGCGGGAGGCCCGGAAGTACGAGGTCGCGCAGATCGACGCGGACAGCCGGACGCTGTCGGAGATCCAGCACAACGTCGGCATCTCGCTGAAGGAGAACATCACGACGTCTTGGGCGACGACTACTTCTGCGGCGTCGGGTACACGATCGCCCGACCGGACGAGTGCCCGGAGTTCACGTTCGTCATCAAGCGCGTCTCGATCCCCGAGTCCGTCCGGAAGGCGTTCGAGGACAACCGGACCTCCCAGATCGCCGTGCAGACGAAGCTGAACGAGGTGGAGCAGGCCAAGCTCGAGGCCCAGGCGATCCGTGAGCGCCAGGAGGCGCTCCGGAGTGCGGCCAGGTCTGCGTCCTGCACGAGACCATCAGGTCGGGCGACATCACGTTCTGGGTCATCCCGAGCGGGAAGGATCTGAGCTTGACCCTGCCGGCCGGCGGCTGACGGCGCCCCGCCGACGGAAGCGGCGCGGCCGCCTATACTTGGCGCTCGGAAGCCTGTCTTCGGGGCGGGGTGCAAGTCCCCACCGGCGGTGACAGTCCGCGACCCCTCGCGAGCCACGCGAGGGTGGACCCGGTGGAACTCCGGGACCGACCGTGAGAGTCGGGATGGGAGAGGACGGGCGGTGCCGGCGGCGCCGTGCGCCGTCGCCTCCTGCCGCCTCCCCGCACGACCGCCTCGGGAACTGGAGCGGTGGTGTCGGACGAGGCGTACATCGAGCGGGCCCTCGCGCTCGCCGGGCTCGGACGGGGCCTCGTGTCCCCGAACCCCATGGTGGGCGCCGTCCTCGTGCGCGAGGGTCGGATCGTCGGCGAGGGGCACCACGAGGGGCCGGGGCTCCCACACGCCGAGATCCTCGCGCTGCGCGAGGCCGGACCCGAGGCCCGCGGCGCCACCCTCTACGTCAACCTCGAACCCTGCGATCACCAGGGCCGGACCGGCCCCTGCACCGAGGCGATCATCGAGGCGGGCGTGGCCCGCGTCGTCGCCGCGATGCGCGACCCCAACCCGATCGTGGACGGGCGCGGGTTCGCGCGCCTGCGCGCTGCGGGCATCGAGGTCCGCGAGGGCGTGTTGCGAGAGGAGGCCGAGCGTCTGAACGAGGCCTTCGCCAAGCACGTGCGCACCGGTCTGCCGTTCGTCACCTGGAAGATGGCCGCGAGCCTGGACGGGAAGGTGGCCTCGCGCGATGGGACCTCGCGCTGGATCACGGGCGCCGAGGCGCGGGCGGACGTCCACCGCCTGCGTGCCGCCTCCGACGCGATCGTGGTGGGGGCGGGGACCGCGCTCGCCGACGACCCGAGCCTCACGGTGCGGATGCCCGGCTACCGCGGGGCCCCGCCGCTGCGCGTCCTCGTCGACGCCCGCGGCCGGGTCTCCGCTCGGGGGGACCTGTTCTCCGACGAGGCGCCGACGCTCGTCGCGACGACCGCGCTCGCGCCGGAGGAGCGGCGGGGGGAGTGGGCCGCCGCCGGCGCCGAGGTCCTCGTCTACGAGGCCGAGGCCGAGCGCGTCCCCCTGGCGCGGCTCATGCGAGACCTCGGCAAGCGGGACGTCCAGGCCGTCCTGCTCGAGGGCGGACCCACGCTCGCGTGGTCGGCCGTCGAGGAGGGCGTCGTGGACCGGGTGATCGTCTACCTCGCGCCGAAGCTGATCGGCGGGACCGAGGCGCCGACGGTGCTCGGGGGCCGAGGGTTCGCGCCGATCGGGAGCGCGCTCCGACTGCGCATCCGTGCCTTCGACCCCGTGGGGGAGGATCTGAAGGTCGAGGCCGTCGTGGTGCGGGAGGGCTGAGCGTGTTCACCGGCATCATCGAGGAGCTGGGCGCCGTCCGCGAGGTCGGGCCGCACCGCCTCGTCGTCGGCTGCGACACGGTGAGCGCCGACGCCGAGATCGGCTCCTCGATCGCGGTGAACGGGTGCTGCCTCACCGTCGTCGAGCGTGGGGACGCCCGCCTCGCCTTCGACCTGTCGGAGGAGACGCTCCGACGCACCGGGCTCGGGCGACTGGCGCCGGGGGACCCGGTGAACCTCGAGCGCCCGCTCACGCTCATGAGCCGGCTCGGAGGACACCTCGTGCAGGGGCACGTCGACGGCGTGGGGACCATCGCGGCCCTGGAGCGCGACGACGCGGGCGGCGCGTGGATGCGGATCGAGGCGCCCGCCGGGATCCGTCGCTTCCTCGCGGAGAAGGGCTCGATCGCCGTCGACGGGGTGAGCCTCACGGTCGCGGCGCTCGACGAGGGCGGCTTCTCGGTGGCGCTCATCCCGCACACGCTGGCCGCGACCACCCTCGGCGCCGCGGGCGTCGGGGACCCGGTGAACCTGGAGGTGGACGTGATCGCCAAGTACGTGGAGGCCCTGATGGATGGGAGACGAGCATGAGCGGCACCAGGGAGGATCTCGACCGGTCGGTCTTCGCCACGATCGAGGAGGCCCTCGAGGAGATCCGCGCGGGACGGATCGTCATCGTCGTCGACGACGCGGATCGGGAGAACGAAGGCGATTTCATCATCGCCGCGGAGAAGGTGACCCCCGAGGCGATCAACTTCATGGTCACCCACGGCCGGGGCATCGTGTGCATGCCGGTCACCGCCCAGCGCCTGGACGAGCTCGGCATCCCGCTCATGGTGAGCCGCAACAACGAGAGCCATGGGACGGCCTTCGCCGTCTCGATCGACGTGAAGGGGCGGACGACGACCGGCACGAGCGCGTTCGACCGCGCGGCGACGGCGCGGGCGATCACCGACCCCACCCTCACGCACGAGGACATCCGCATGCCGGGCCACGTCTTCCCCCTCATGGCGCAGGAGGGCGGGGTGCTGCGCCGCGCCGGCCACACCGAGGCCGCGGTGGACCTCGCGCGCCTCGCCGGGCTGTACCCGGCAGGGGTGCTCTGCGAGGTCCTGAAGGAGGACGGGTCCATGGCGCGCCTGCCCGACCTCATGGAGGTCGCCAGGCGCCACGGCCTGAAGATCATCTCCATCGCCGACCTCATCGAGTACCGCCGCCGTCGCGAGCGGCTGATCCGGCGGGTGGCCGAGGCGCGGATCCCGACCCGCCACGGTGCGTTCCGGGCCACCGCGTACGAGAGCACCATCGACGGGCTCACCCACGTCGCGCTCGTCGCGGGGGAGATCGGCGACGGCGAGCACGTGCTGGTCCGGGTCCACTCCGAGTGCCTGACCGGGGACGTGTTCGGCTCGCTCCGCTGCGACTGCGGGATGCAGCTCGACGCCGCCCTCGAGGCCGTCGCGGCCGAGGGCCGCGGCGTCGTCCTGTACATGCGGGGGCACGAGGGTCGGGCGATCGGCCTCACGCACAAGCTCCGCGCCTACGAGCTCCAGGAGCAGGGGCTCGACACCGTGGAGGCCAACGAGGAGCTCGGCTTCCCGCCGGACCCGCGCGAGTACGGGATCGGCGCGCAGATCCTCGTGGACCTCGGGGTGCGCTCGATGCGCCTGCTCACGAACAACCCGGCCAAGCGCGCTGGGCTCGAGGGCTACGGCCTGTCGATCGTCGAGCGCGTGCCGCTCGAGATCCGGCCGAACCCGGAGAACATCGACTACCTGCGGACGAAGCGGGAGAAGCTCGGGCATCTGCTCTCGCTCGGCACGCCCGCCGCGGCGGAGGGTCCGTGACCGAGCTCCGAGGCGCCGAGGAGGCGGGCGGGCGCCGGTTCGCCGTGGTCGCGAGCCGGTTCAACGAGGTCGTCGTGCGCCGGCTCGTCGAGGGCGCGCTCGAGGCCTTCCGCGACCGCGGCGCCGCCGAGGACGACGTGGACCTCGCGTGGGTCCCGGGGTCCTTCGAGCTGCCGCTCGTCGCGCGCCGCCTCGCGGCGAGCGGTCGGTACGCGGCGGTCGTCTGCCTGGGCGCGGTGATCCGCGGCGAGACCCCGCACTTCGATCACGTCGCCCAGCAGGCCGCGAACGGGATCCGGCGGGCGGCCGAGGACACCGGCGTGCCGGTCATCTTCGGCGTGCTCACCACCGACACGTTCGAGCAGGCGACCGACCGGGCGGGCGGCCGGCACGGCAACAAGGGCTGGGACGCGGCGATGGCGGCCATGGAGATGGCCTCGCTCCTCGAGCGACTGCCGGGAGGATGAGTCGATGATCATCGACAAGCCGTGGGGCAAGGTCGTGACCTACGCGCTGAACCAGCCGGCCTCGGTCCGGGTGATCACGGTCGAGCCGGGGCAGGAGACGAGCGTGCACTTCCACCGCCTCCGCGACGAGATGTGGGTGGTGCTCGACCCCGGCCTCACGATCATGATCGGGAACCGCGTCGTCGAGGCTCAACCCGGGGACGAGTTCCAGGTGGCCGCGGAGACGGCGCACCGGATCGCGAACCGCGGCGACCGACGCGGACGCGTGCTCGAGATCGCCTACGGCTACACGACCGAGGACGACACCCAGCGCCTCGAGGACGACTACGGCAGGCCGCTCGACCCAGACTGGTGAGGCCTCGCGCCGTTGCCCGCTCCGTCCGGCCCGTGCTACGCTCGCCCGCGCTCAACGCACCAGGAGGGCTCCGTTGGCAGAGCAGGGCACCGTGAAGTGGTTCAGCAACGAGAAGGGCTACGGCTTCATCTCCCGCGAGGGAGCCGAGGACGTGTTCGTGCACTTCTCGGCGATCCAGGGGGAGGGCTACAAGACCCTCACCGAGGGCCAGGCCGTCGAGTTCGACATCGTCGACGGCCCGAAGGGCAAGCAGGCCGCCAACGTCCGTGCGCTCGGCTGAGCGCTCCGATGCGTCGACACCTCCCGACACCCTGCCTATACTGGGCGGCGGGTTCCTCGTGTGGTCGGCGCGCACCGGCGGTGGTCGGTGCGTTTTCATCGATGGGAGGTGATGCGGGGTCTCGGCCGAACCGCGCTTGAACGACCGGATCCGCGCGCCGCAGGTGCGGCTCGTGGGTCCTGATGGGGCACAGATCGGGATCGTCTCGACGCAGGAGGCCCTGCGCCGGGCGCGGGAGCTCGACCTGGATCTCGTCGAGGTCGCGCCCCTCGCCAACCCGCCCGTGTGCCGCATCATGGACTACGGGAAGTACAAGTACGAGCGGGACATCCGTCAGAAGGAGGCCCGCAAGAAGCAGGCCCGGGTCGAGGTCAAGGAGATCAAGTTCCGCCCGAAGATCGACCCGCACGACTACGAGACGAAGAAGGGTCACGTCGTGCGGTTCCTGACGGCGGGAGCGCGGGTCAAGGTCACCATCATGTTCCGGGGGCGGGAGATGGCCCACACGGAGCTCGGGCGCCGGATCCTGGATCGGCTGGTCGCGGACCTCGGGGACCTCGCGGTGGTGGAGGCGGCGCCGAAGCAGGACGGCCGGAACATGGTCATGGTGATCGCGCCGGCGAAGAAGCCGGCCGGCAAGGGATCCCCGGAGCGCAGGCAGGCGCAGGAAGCGCAGGGATGAGCATGAAGATGAAGACCCACCGGGCGACCGCCAAGCGGTTCCGCATCACGCGCACCGGCAAGGTGCTGCACCGCAAGGCGACCGGGAACCACATGCTGACGAAGAAGAGCGGGGGCCGCCGGCGCCGCGTGGAGGGCATGGCCGAGGTCACGGCCGAGCGCACGGTGATCCGCCGGCTCCTGGGGAAGTAGGGGAACGATGGCCAGGGTCAAGCGCTCGGTCCACGCACGCAAGAAGCGCCGCGAGATCCTCGCGAAGGCGAAGGGGTACACGGGCAGCCGCTCCCGCCGCTTCAAGGTGGCGAAGGAGCAGGTCATGCACTCCGGGATGTACGCCTACCGGGACCGCCGCGACCGCAAGGGGCAGTTCCGGCGCCTGTGGATCGCCCGGATCGGCGCCGGCGCCCGCCAGCACGGGCTGTCGTACTCGCAGCTGATCCACGGTCTCGCCAAGGCCGGCGTCGAGGTCGATCGCAAGATCCTCGCCGACCTGGCCGTCCGCGACCCCGCGGCCTTCGCGGGGCTCGTCGAGACCGCCAAGGGCGCGCTCGCCGCCTGAGTGCGGCAGCCCTCCCTCGCACCTCCGCGTCCCGCGGGCGCATAGGATGAGCGCGGCCCGGGCGCCGTGCCCGGGCCCGGGAGGGGACGGGTGCTGACGTCGGTCCGCAACCCGAAGGTCGCGGCCGCGCTGCGGCTCACGAAGCGGGCGTTCCGCGAGCGGGATCGGGCGTTCCTCGTCGAGGGCGCCCAGGCGGTGAAGGAGGCCCTCGAGCGCCCCGGCGCGCTCAGCGCGTTGTTCTGCACCGATCCGTCGCACCCCCTCGCGCGCCGCGCCGCCGAGCGGGGCATCCCCGTCCACCACGTGAGCGATGAGCTCATGCGGCGCCTGGCCGCCACGGTGACGCCGCAGGGCCTGGTCGGCGTCGCGCCGTTCCTCGACGTCGAGCTCGACGCGCTCGGCGAGCCGGCCTGCGTGGCCCTGCTGCACGCCGTGCGGGACCCCGGGAACGCGGGCACGATCGTCCGCTCCGCGGACGCGGCCGGGGCCGACGGGGTCGTCTTCTCCGCCACCTCCGTCGACCCCTACAACCCGAAGGCGGTGCGGGCCTCGGCCGGGAGCCTGTTCCACGTCGCCCTCGTGCGGGGGGCGGACACCGCCGAGGCGCTCACCGCCCTGCACGAGCGCGGGCTGCACGTCTACGCGATGGCCGCCGAGGGCGAGGCCGAGCTGTACCACCTCGATCTCACCCGGCCGAGCGCGTTCGTCTTCGGCAACGAGGCCTGGGGCCTGCCGGAGGACGTCGCCCGGCTCGCCGACGCGACCGTGCGGGTGCCGATCGCGGGGCGGGCCGAGTCGCTCAACCTCGCGGCGGCCGCGTCCGTGACCCTCTTCGAGTGGGCCCGGCAGCGGCGCGAGGGGCGACGGGTGGCGCTCGAGACCCTGATCGCCGCCGCCGCGCACGACATCCGCTCGCCGCTCACCGCGATGAAGGGCTTCGGGTACGCGCTCTCGACCCGGTGGGAGCAGATGACCGCCGAGCAGCGGGAGCTCATGCTCCGCGGCATCGTGTACGACACCGATCGTCTGAACGGGATCGTGCGGCAGCTCGTGGACGCCGCACGCCTGGTCTCGGGCTCGCTCGACCTGTACCGGGAGCGCGTGCGCGTGGGTGGGGTGGTCGAGCAGATCGCGACGTCCGCGGCGCGGGACCCGGAGCACCCGCCGGTCGAGCTCGCGGGCGGGGATGTCGAGGCCTTCGTCGATCCCGAGCGCCTGCGCCTGGTGCTCGAGGCGTTCGTGGAGGCGCTCGTCTGGTGGGGGCGCGAGGGGCCGATCCGGATCTCGAGCGAGCGCCGGAACGGCACGCTCATCGTGCGCGCGGCCCGCCGCGGCACGGAGCTCTCGCCGGAGCGGGCGGCCGAGCTGTTCGAGCCCCGCGCGCCGGGCAGCGGCTCGGGGAGCAAGATCGGGCTGTGGGTCGCCCGCGGGGTGGCGGAGGCCCAGGGAGGACGGGTCGCGATCGAGGTGGGGGAGGAGCTCGCCTTCGTGCTCGAGGTCCCCGAGCCCGGGTCCGGCGACTGACGGTCCGCGCAAGGCCGCTTGCTAGACTCGCGGCACCATGGACCCCGAGCAGGCCCGACGCACCCTGGAGGCCGAGCGCGAGCGCGGTCTCCAGGCGATCGAGGACTCCGCCTCGCTCGAGGAGCTCGAGCGGGTCCGGGTCGCGCTGCTCGGTCGCCGCGCGCCCTGGTCCGAGGTCCAGCGCTCGCTCGGCTCGATCGAGCCCGAGGCCCGGCGCGAGCTCGGCCGGCTCGCGAACGAGGTGAAGGACGCGCTGGAACGCGCCCTCGCGGCGCGCCGGACCGAGCTCGAGGCGCGAGCCGAGGGCGAGCTGCTCGCCGCCGACCGGGTCGACGTCACCCTGCCCGGCCGTCGCCCGCGAGCGGGCTCGTTCCATCCGCTCACGATCGTGCAGGAGGAGATCGTCGGCATCTTCACGCGGATGGGCTACCGCGTCGCCGAGGGTCCCGAGATCGAGGACGACTGGCACAACTTCGAGGCGCTGAACATCCCGCCCGACCACCCGGCCCGGACGATGAAGGACTCGCTGTACCTGGACGTGCCGGGCCTGCTGCTCCGCACCGAGACCTCGGCCGTGCAGATCCGCACGATGGAGCGCCAGGAGCCCCCCGTGTACGTCGTCGCGCCGGGGCGGGTGTACCGGCGCGAGGCCGCGGACGCCACCCACGGCTCGGTCTTCCACCAGGTCGAGGGGCTCGCGGTGGACGAGGGGATCTCCTTCGCCGACCTCAAGGGCACGCTCGAGGCGTTCGCCCGAGCGCTGTTCGGACCCGAGCGCCGGGTGCGGCTGAACCCCGACTACTTCCCGTTCGTCGAGCCCGGGGCCCAGGTCGCCGTCTCCTGCTTCCTGTGCGACGGTGGCGGCTGCCGGGTGTGCGGCAACGGGTGGATCGAGCTCCTCGGGGCCGGGATGGTCCACCCCAAGGTCCTCGAGAACTGCGGCTACGACAGCGAGCGGTACACCGGCTTCGCCTTCGGCATGGGCATCGAGCGCGTGGCG
This sequence comes from uncultured Actinomycetes bacterium, assembly GCA_964640965.1. Taxonomy (GTDB): domain Bacteria; phylum Actinomycetota; class UBA4738; order UBA4738; family HRBIN12; genus HRBIN12. The sequence continues at coordinate 11,998 of CAZXJB010000030.1, forward strand.
ATGGTCCGCTACGGCGTGAACGACCTCCGCCTGTTCTACGACGGCGACGTGCGGTTCCTCGAGCGGTTCGAGGGGGCGGCGTGAGGGTCGTCCTGTCCTGGCTGCGTGAGTTCTGCCCGACCGACCTGTCGGCCGAGGAGCTCGCCGAGCTGCTCACGAGCAAGGGGGCCGAGGTCGAGGCGATCGAGCGCCCGTGGGAGCGCCTCCGCGGGGTGATCGCGGCGCGGGTGCTCGAGGTCCGCGACCACCCCCGGAGCGACCGGCTGTGCATCGCCCGCGTGCACACGGGCTCCGGGGAGACCGAGGTCGTCGTCGGCGTCCGGAACATGGCGCCCGGCGACCTCGTGCCCCTCGCCGGCCCCGGCGCGACCGTGCCGCTCTTGCCCGAGCCGCTCGCGGCCCGTGAGATCCGCGGGGTCGTCTCGAACGGGATGCTCTGCGCCCCCGACGAGCTCGGGATCTCCCCCTCGCACGAGGGCATCCTCATCCTGCCCCCGGGGATCGCGCCGGGGACCGACCTCAAGGAGGCGTTCGGGCTCGAGGACGCCGTGCTCGATATCGAGGTCACCCCCAACCGCCCCGACTTCCTCTCCGTCATCGGGATCGCGCGGGAGGTCGCGGCCGCGACCGGGACGCCGCTCCAGATCCCCCAGCCGAGCTTCCCCGAGGATCCCGAGCGCGCCGAGGACGTGGCGAGCGTCCGGGTCGAGGATCCCGAGCGCTGCCCCCGCTACCTCGCCCGGGCGCTCCGGGACGTCCGGCACGCGTCCTCGCCGATCCCGGTCCAGGCGCGGCTCACGGCGGCCGGCATGCGGCCGATCTCGGCCGCGGTGGACGCGACGAACTACGCGATGCTCGAGATCGGCCAGCCCCTGCACCCCTTCGACCTCGCGCTGCTCAAGGGCCCCGGGATCGTGGTGCGCCGCGCCCGGGAGGGTGAGCGGATGGTCACCCTCGACGGGGTGGAGCGCACCCTCACCGCCGACGACCTCCTGATCTGCGACCTCGAGCGGCCGGTGGCCGTCGCCGGGGTCATGGGCGGAGAGGTGGCCGAGATCTCCGAGACCACGACCGACGTCCTGCTGGAGAGCGCCACCTTCGAGCGCGGGGGCATCCAGCGCACGCGGCGGCGGCTCGAGCTCTCGAGCGAGGCCTCGATGCGCTTCGAGCGCGGCGTGGATCCCGAGGCGGTCCCGCGCGGCGCGGACCGAGCCTGCGAGCTCATGGTCGCCTGGTGCGGGGCGCGCGTCCTCGCCGGGGCGATCGACGTCGGACGCGCGCCCGAGCGCCGATGGGTGTCGATGCGGGCCTCCCGCGCCTCCATGCTGATCGGCTACCAGGTCACGCCGAGCGACGCCGCCCTGGTCTTCGACCGGCTCGGCATGGTGAGCCGCACGGAGGGCGAGGTCGTGCACGTCGAGGTCCCCGGCTACCGCGTGGACATCGAGCGCGAGGTCGACCTCATCGAGGAGGTCGTCCGGATCCAGGGCTACGACCGGGTCGGATCGACCCTCCCGCCGGTGCGGCAGGCGGGAGGGGTCCCCGAGACGGTGGCGTTCCTCTCGCGCGTGCGGGGCCTCCTCGTGCGCGCCGGCCTCCGTGAGGTCCAGCTGATCCCGTTCGCCTCCGAGGCCGATCTCGGGCTCCTCGCCGGGTCGGCCGAGGCGATCCGCATCACGAACCCGCTCCAGGCGGAGGAGGGCTGGCTGCGCACCTCGCTCCTCCCCGGGCTGCTGAAGGCCGTCCGTCGCAACCAGCACCGCCAGGTCCGCAGCGCTGCGCTCTTCGAGGTGGGAACGGTGTTCCGTCTCGTCGAGGGCCGACCCGAGGAGCGGCCGAGCACGGCCTTCGCGATGACCGGCGTCGCCGACCCCGGGTGGACCGGGGGAGGGCGTCCGTACGACGTGTTCGACGCGAAGGGGGTCCTGGAGTCCCTGGCCGCCGGCCTGGGGCTCCGCCTCGAGCTCGGGGAGGCGCTCGGACGGCCCTTCCACCCGGGGCGATCGGCGTCCGTGCTCGTGGACGGCGCGCCCGTGGGGGTGGTGGGGGAGCTGCACCCCGCCGTCGCGACCGAGCTCGAGCTCGCGGGGCGCGTCGCCGTGGCCGAGCTCGACGTCCCGTCGCTCCGCGAGGCCGCCTCCCGGGTCCGGATCACGGGGGCCGAGCCCCCGCGGTTCCCGCCGGTCCGCCGCGACCTCGCGTTCGTCGTCGACGTCGCGGTCCCCGCGGCCGCCGTCGAGGCGGCGCTGCGCGAGGCCGCCGGGGACCTGCTCGACGCGTGCCTGCTCTTCGACGTCTTCGAGGGCCCGCCGCTGCCCCCGGGCCGCCGCAGCCTCGCCTTCTCCATCGACCTGCGGGCGCCCGACCGGACGCTCGGCAGCGAGGAGGCGGAGGAGGTGGTCGCGCGGATCGCGGAGCATCTCGCGCGCGAGCTGGGCGCCGAGCTGCGGGCCGGCTAGCCCCGAGCTCCCTGCGCGACGGCCCGCAGCGCCGAGACGCGGCTCCGGCTAGACTCCGAGCGATGGAGCGCGACTACCTGTCCGTGGACGACCTCACGCCGGAGGAGCTCGCCTTCGTGCTGGACCTCTCGGCCGAGGTGAAGGCCAAGCCCGGCGACCACGCGACGGCGCTCGCGGGCCGGCAGGTGGCGCTGATCTTCGAGAAGCCCTCGACCCGGACGCGGGTCTCCTTCGAGGTGGCCGTCGCCTCCACGGGCGGGCATCCGATCCCCCTCTCCTCGGCGGAGCTGCAGCTCGGGCGCGGTGAGACGATCGAGGACACCGGCCGCGTGCTCTCCCGGTACGTGGACGCGATCGTGCTGCGGACCTTCGAGCAGGAGCGGCTCGAGCTCCTCGCGGCCGCGGCGACCGTGCCCGTGATCAACGCGCTCTCGGACTTCGAGCACCCGTGCCAGGCCCTCGCCGACCTGCTCACGGTGCGCGAGGTCAAGGGCGGGCTCGCGGGGCGCACGCTCACGTACCTCGGCGATGGGAACAACGTCACGCACTCCCTGCTGCTCGCCGGGGCGAAGGCGGGGATGCACGTGCGCGTGGCCACGCCCCCCGGGTTCGAGCCGATCCCGCAGGTCGTCCAGCGGGCGACGGAGATCGCGCAGGCCACCGGCGGGAGCGTCCTGCTCACGCACGACGCGATCGAGGCCAGCCGGGATGCCGACGTCCTCTACACCGACGTGTGGGCGAGCATGGGGCAGGAGGCCGAGGCCGAGGAGCGGGCGCTCGTGTTCCCGGCCTACGCGCTCGACGGGGAGAAGGTGGCCGTCGCCAGGCCCGACGTGACGGTCCTGCACTGCCTGCCGGCCCATCGGGGCCAGGAGATCACCGACGAGGTCATCGACGGGCCGCACTCGGCCGTGTGGGACCAGGCCGAGAACCGCCTGCACACGCAGAAGGCGCTGTTGCTCTTCCTGCTCGGCGCCGTGTGACCCCTCGGGGGTGAGCTGGGCGCATGCCGCGCGCGAACGATGCCGTCGAGGCGGTGCTCCTGGAGTACGCCGACCTGCTGTCGATCCTGTCGGAGGACCCCTTCAAGCCGCGCGCCTACGAGAAGGCCGCCCGCGCCGTCGCCGGGTACCCGGCGGACATCGCCGGCTTCGACCTGAAGCAGATCCTCCAGATCCCGAGCGTGGGCCGGTCGATCGGCGAGAAGATCCACGAGTTCCTCCAGACGGGGAGGGTCGCGGCTCTCGAGGAGCTCCGCGCCCAGATCCCGCCGGGGGTCCGGGAGATGATCCGGATCCCGGGGCTCGGGCCGAAGCGGGCGTTCGTCCTGTACCGGGAGCTCGGGATCGCCTCGATCGACGAGCTGCTGGCGGCGATCGAGGAGGGGCGGATCGCCGGCCTGCGGGGGTTCGGCGCGAAGACGGCCGAGAACATCCGCGCCGGGATCGAGCGGCTCCGCGGTGCCGGCGGTCGGGTGCTGATCTCGGCGGCGCTCGACCTCGCCGAGAGCCTCGAGGAGCGCCTGCGCGTGGTCCGGGGGGTCGAGCGGATCGCCCACGCGGGCTCCCTGCGGCGGATGTGCGAGACGATCGGCGACGTCGACCTGCTCGTGGCCAGCCGCGACCCGGGCCCGGTCATGGACGCCTTCACCACCCTCCCCGAGGTGCACCAGGTCCTCGCCAAGGGGGACACGAAGTCCTCGATCGTGACGACCGCAGGCATCCAGGTGGACCTGCGGGTCGTCCCGCCCGAGGTGTGGGGGGCGGCGATGCTCTACTTCACCGGCTCGAAGGCGCACAACATCCGGATCCGCGAGATCGCCGTCCGCAAGGGCCTGAAGCTGAACGAGTACGGGCTGTTCCGCGCGCGGAGCGGCCGGCTCGTCGTGGCGAGCACGGAGGAGGAGGTGTACGAGCGGCTCGGCCTGCCGTGGATCCCGCCCACGCTCCGCGAGGACCGGGGGGAGATCGAGGCGGCCCTCGAGGGACGCCTCCCGGATCTCATCACCGAGCGCGACGTCCGCGGCGACCTCCACACGCACACGAACCTCACCGACGGCCTCGCGACCCTGGAGCAGATGCTCGAGGCGGCGGCCGCGCGCCGGTACGCGTACTACGCGGTCACCGACCACGCCCCGAACCTCGCGATGCAGCGGATGACCGACGAGAAGATGCTCGAGCAGCGCCGCCGGCTGCGCGCGCTCCAGGAGCGGTACCCGGAGATGACGCTCCTGCACGGCTCCGAGCTCAACATCGACCCCGACGGCGGGGTCGATTGGCCGGCCCCCTTCCTCGAGGGGTTCGACGTGTGCGTCGCCTCGGTCCACTCCCACTTCAACCAGCCCAAGGACGTGATGACCCGACGGCTGATCCGCGCGATGGAGAACCCGCACGTGCACATCATCGGGCACCCGACCGCCCGGCTGATCGGGCGGCGCGAGCCGATCGAGCTCGACCTGGACGAGGTCTTCCGCGCCGCGGCGCGCACGGGCACCGCGCTCGAGATCAACGCCTTCCCCGACCGGCTCGACCTGCGGGACGAGCACATCGCCTGGGCCCGGCGGTACGGCGTCCGGTTCGCCATCGACACGGACGCGCACGCGACGCCGCACCTGGACGTGATGCGGTACGGCGTGGCGACCGCGCAGCGGGGCTGGCTCACCAAGGAGGACGTCATCAACGCGTGGCCGATCTCGCGCCTGCGACGGTTCCTGCGCACGGGCCGGTGAGGCGGGGCCGGCGCCTGCCCCGCGCCTTCTACGACCGCGACCCGACGGTCGTGGCCCGGGACCTGCTCGGTCGGGTGCTCGTCCGCCGGCTGCCCGACGGGCGGCGCCTGGCGGTCCGGCTCGTGGAGGTGGAGGCGTACGCCCCCGACGACCCCGCGAGCCACTCCTACCGGGGCCCGACCGAGCGCAACCGCACGATGTTCGGGCCGCCCGGGCGCCTCTACGTGTACTTCACCTACGGCATGCACCACTGCCTCAACGTCGTGACGGGCCCGGCGGGGGTGGGCGCCGCGGTGCTGCTCCGGGCGGCGGAGCCGCTCGAGGGGCTCGAGACGATGGCCGAGCGCCGGGGCACGAGGGATCCCCGGCTCCTGTGCTCGGGCCCCGGGCGCCTGGCCCAGGCCCTCGGGCTCGGCCGGGAGCACGACGGCGCCGACCTCGTCCGCGAGCCCTGGATCGGGCTGTTCGAGGGCGAGCCGGTCCCGCCCGAGCGGGTGGTCGTCACCACGCGGATCGGCATCAACCACGGCACCGAGCGCCCCTGGCGGTTCCTGATCCAGGGCGACCGGTTCGTCTCGCGGGGGCGCCCTACGGGTTCACGACGATCGTGACGGTGGATCCGGGCTCGGCGCGCTTCCCGCCCGCCGGCGACTGGGCCCAGACGATCCCCGCCCGGTAGTCGCACTCGGGGTCCGAGGGGTCGCACTCCTGCTGGTAGGAGACGGCCACCCGGAACCCCGCCTTCCGCAGGGCGGCGGACGCGGCCCCCTCGGTCGAGCCGAGCACGTTCGGCACGGTCGCGAGCTGCGGCGTCGGCGAGGCCCCCTCGGACACCGAGATCGTGACGGTGCTCGTCTGCAGGGCCTTCTCCCCGCCGGCGGGATCCTGGGCGACGACCGTGCCGGCCGGCTGGTCGGAGCTCACGGGCTGCACCGCGACGTCGAACCCCGCGGCGCGCAGGGCCGTGGTGGCCTCCTCCTCGGTCATCCCGATCACCGAGGGGACCGTCAGGTACTGGTAGGAGGTCGGCTCGGTGCAGACCTCGGTGGGCTCCGTGCCCTTGATGAACCGCAGGGTCCGGATGTTCGCGGGTGGCGTGTAGGGGTTCGCCACGCAGCCCTGGGTGACGTCGATCCGGACGGTCACGTACTCGACCCCGCCCGCCGGCTCGGGGAAGTCCCGCACGGGCATGTGCTTCGTGGCGTTGAACATGAAGGCGTGCCAGATCTGGGCGGGCCAGGTCCCGCCGAAGACCTTGATCCTCGTGGTCGGGTACTGCATGGAGATCTGCCCCTGCGGGAACCCGACCCAGACGGCGGTCACGAGCTGCGGGATCGCGCCGACGAACCAGGCGTCCCGGTACAGGTCCTCCGTGCCGGTCTTGCCGAACTGCGGCCGGTACAGGCGCGCGGCGGTCCCGGTCCCGTACTGGACGACCTTCTCGAGGATGTCGACGGCCACCGAGGTGACGGCGGGATCGACCACCTGGACGGCCTTGCGCGGCGCCTCGTAGAGGACCCTGCCGTCGGCGGTCTCGATCCGCACGACCGGCGTGGGTTGCACGTGCGCGCCGCCGAAGGCGAGCGTCCCGTAGGCCGAGGCCATCTCGAGCGTGTTCACCTCGTTCGACCCGAGCACCGCTGCCGGGACGGCCTGGAGCTGCGTGCGGGGCTCGGTCGTCCGGCGGCAGCAGCGGATGCCCATGCGCTCGGCGACCTCGATGATCTTCCGCGCGCCCGCCCACGCGTCCCCGCCGCCGAGCGCGATCTCGAGGTTGACGTACGCGATGTTCACCGAGTGGACCGTCGCGGTCTCGAGGCTGATCGTGCCGTAGCCCCCACCCTCGGCGTTCCCGGGGCGCCACACGGTGCCGTCGGGGAGCGGGACGGCGGCGGAGGAGCCGTTGAGCGGCGAGGAGGGAGCGAACCCGTTCTCCAGGGCCGCGACCAGCGCGAACGGCTTGAAGGCCGACCCCGCTTGCCGGCCCGTGCTCCCGCCGGTCGCGAGGTTGATGCGGGCGTAGGGGTCGTCGGGGTTCCAGTAGTCGCGCCCCCCGACCATCGCCTTCACGTAGCCCGTGCGCGGGTCGAGGACGGTCATCGCCGCGTACGGGTCCCGTTCGTAGGGCAGGACCTGGCGCACGGCCCGCTCGGCGAGGGTCTGCAGGCGGGGGACGAGGGTCGTCGTGATCCGCAGGCCTCCCTTGAACAGCAGGTCGTACCGGTCGGAGACGGTCGCGCCGAACCGCGGGTTGGACAGGAACCACTCCTTGAAGTAGTCGACGAAGTACGGGGCGATGTACCGGGGTCCGGTCTCGGCGTCCTCGCGGGCGGCGAGCTCGATCGGGGCGGCGACGGCCGCGTCGTGCGCGGCCCGCGCGATCAGGCCCTGCTCGAGCATCTCGTCGAGGACGTGGTTCCGGCGCTGGCGGGCGTGGACGGGGTGAACGACGGGGTCGTACCTGACCGGCGCCCGGATCAAGCCGGCGAGGAGGGCCGCCTGCGGCAACGTGAGCTCGCGCGCGTCCACCCCGAAGTAGGTGCGGGCCGCCGCCTGGACCCCGTAGGCTCCGTTGCCGAAGTACACGGTGTTCAGGTAGCGGGTGAGGATCTGCTCCTTCGTGCGGCGCTGCTCGAGCTGCCAGGCGAGGTAGGCCTCCTTGATCTTGCGCGAGAGCGTCTCCTCGTTCCCCACGTAGAGGTTCTTCACCAGCTGCTGGGTGATGGTGGAGGCGCCCTGGACGATCCGGCCCTCGGTGAGGTCCACGTAGGCCGCGCGCAGGAGCGCCTTGAGGTCGACCCCGGCGTGCTCCCAGAACCGCTGGTCCTCGATCGCCACGGTGGCGTCGACCATCACCTCCGGGATGTCCGCCCACCGCACGAGCACCCGATCCTCCCCGGCGTGCAGGGTCGTGATGAGGGTCCCGTCCGCCGCGTAGAGGAACGAGGTCTGGGGCAGCGGGTTGGCCCGCGCCCGCTCCTCCTCCAGCGTGGGGAGGTTGGCGCAGGCCTGCGCGAGGAGCGCGAGCGAGCCCAGCACGATCGCCAGCCGCCGCATGACGCCATCTTCGCACAGCCTGGTGCGGAACCCGGCTGGTGGCACTGGTAGCATCCCCACGCCCATGGGCCCCGCCGACCTGGACCAGCTCCTCGCAGGGACCGCCGAGGTCGTGCCCGAGGACGGCCTCGCGCGCAAGCTCGAGCTCGGGCGGCCCCTGCGCGTGAAGCTCGGGCTGGATCCCACCGCGCCCGCCGTCACCCTCGGGTGGGCGGTGGTCCTGCGCAAGCTGCGGCAGTTCCAGGACCTCGGTCACGTGGCCGTGCTCATCGTGGGCGATTTCACCGCCAGGGTCGGCGATCCCTCCGGCAGGAACGAGACCCGCCCTCGCCTCTCCCGGGAGGAGGTCGATGCCTACGCCGAGCGCCTCCTGGACCAGTTCTGGCTGATCCTCGACCGCGAGCGGACCGAGCTCCGGCGCAACTCCGAGTGGCTCGAGCGCCTGACGATGGAGGACGTCCTGCACATGACCGCCCAGGCGACGGTCGCCCGGATGCTCGAGCGGGACGACTTCGCCAAGCGGTACGCGCAGGGGCGCCCGATCACCGTCATGGAGCTCCTGTACCCGCTCCTGCAGGGGATGGACTCGGTCGCGGTGCAGGCGGACGTCGAGCTCGGCGGCTCGGACCAGCTCTTCAACCTGCTGGTCGGCCGGGACCTGCAGCGCGCCCACGGCCAGGAGCCCCAGGTCGCGCTTACCATGCCGCTGCTCGTCGGCACCGACGGGGTCCAGAAGATGAGCCAGTCCCTCGGGAACTACATCGGCATCACCGAGGACCCGGACTCGATGTTCGGCAAGCTCGTGCGGATCCCCGACGAGCTCATCGTCGAGTACCGGCGGCTCGCGATCGACTTCTTCACCGACCCCGAGGAGACCGAGCGGGTCGCGACCGGTCTCGCGGACGGCACGCTCGATCCGTGGTCCGAGAAGCGGCGCCTCGCGCGCGAGATCGTGGATCTGTACCACGGATCCGGGGCGGGGGCGGCCGCCGAGGCGCGGTTCGACCGTGTGCATCGCGAGCGCGAGCTACCCGAGGAGGTGGAGGAGGTCGCGCTCGCGCCCGATTGGGCGACCGGAGAGGGGCGGTTCTTCCTCCCGAACCTGCTGTACCGGACGGGGCTCGCGAGCTCGAAGGCCGAGGCGCGCCGGCTCATCGAACAGGGCGGGGTCCGGCTCGACGGGCGGCCGCTCACCGACCCCGAGGGCGAGCTCCCGGCCGAGGAGCTCCGGGGGCGCGTCCTGCAGGTCGGAAGGCGCCGCTTCGTCCGCCTCCGCTAGGCGAGCCGGCGGCCGGGCCTGGTACCATCCAAGCAGCACGAAAGCGAGCGGCCCTCCTGGCGGGCGTTGACGACGCCCCTAGGGCTGCCTACGATAGGAAGTTGGCGCGACCTCCATCTCCGGGAGACCCCCGCGTGGGTGGCGCTCGCACCTTGAGAACTGAACAGTGTGCCAAAAGCCAGTGCGCACCCCGTCCAACGGACGGCGCTTCGGCGCTGGCCGTGACGACGGTCGTACCGAAGACCTCCGGGGCCGTGCCGGCCCTCGGGGGTCGACCCTCCGAAGCGCAGAAGCCGGCCCTCGGGTCGGATGAAGCGATGTCTACGGAGAGTTTGATCCTGGCTCAGGACGAACGCTGGCGGCGTGCCTAACACATGCAAGTCGAGCGATCGGCCCGGGAGGGGCAACCCACCCGGGTACGGAGCGGCGAACGGGTGAGTAACACGTGGGCAACCTGCCCCAGACACTGGGATAACCCCGGGAAACCGGGGCTAATACCGGATACTCCGGTCGGATCGCATGACCCGGCCGGGAAAGCTTCGGCGGTCTGGGATGGGCCCGCGGCCTATCAGCTCGTTGGTGGGGTAACGGCCCACCAAGGCGACGACGGGTAGCTGGTCTGAGAGGACGGCCAGCCACACTGGGACTGAGACACGGCCCAGACTCCTACGGGAGGCAGCAGTGGGGAATCTTGCGCCAATGCGCGAAAGCGTGACGCAGCGACGCCGCGTGGGGGATGAAGGCCTTCGGGTTGTAAACCCCTTTCGGCAGGGACGAAGCGGAAGTGACGGTACCTGCAGAAGAAGCTCCGGCTAACTACGTGCCAGCAGCCGCGGTAACACGTAGGGAGCGAGCGTTGTCCGGATTCATTGGGCGTAAAGCGCGCGTAGGCGGTCGTGCAAGTCGGTCGTGAAATCCCGGGGCTCAACCCCGCGAACCGCGTCCGATACTGCGCGACTGGAGGCAGGTAGGGGAGATCGGAATTCCTGGTGTAGCGGTGAAATGCGCAGATATCAGGAGGAACACCGGTGGCGAAGGCGGATCTCTGGGCCTGTCCTGACGCTGAGGCGCGAAAGCTAGGGGAGCGAACAGGATTAGATACCCTGGTAGTCCTAGCCGTAAACGTTGGGTGCTAGGTGTGGGCGGATATCGACCCCGTCCGTGCCGAAGCTAACGCATTAAGCACCCCGCCTGGGGAGTACGGCCGCAAGGCT
>CAZXJB010000031.1:0-22705 GCA_964640965.1 uncultured Actinomycetes bacterium
CCGCCGCGCCGCGGCGTCCCGCGCCTACCGCTTCAGGTTCACCAGGTCCGCGAGGATCTCGTCCGAAGCCGAGATGACCCGGGCGTTCGCCTGGAACCCGCGCTGGGCCACGATCAGGTTGGTGAACTCCTGCGCGAGGTCCACGTTGGACATCTCGAGCGCACCCGCGGCGAGCGAGCCGCGCGGCCCCGTCCCGGGCCGTCCGACGAGCGGCTCGCCCGAGTTCACCGACGCCGAGAGGTTCGAGTTCCCGACCCGCACGAGGCCGGCCGGGTTGCTGAAGCTCGCGATGGCGACGGCGCCGAGCACCTTCGTCTCGCCGTTGGAGAACTGGCCCGTGATGGTCCCGTCGTCGGAGATCGCGAACCCGCGGAGCACGCCCGTGGCCCGCCCGTCCTGGCTCGTCGCCTCGGCCGTGGAGGTCCCCCCGTACTGGACCAGGGCCGCCGTCCCGTCGATCACGACGTCGAAGGCCATGGGGTCGGCGCCCGCGGGCGTGAACCCCGAGACGGCGAGCGGCCCCGTGGTGAGGAGCGTCCCGTCGGTGTCGAACTGGATCTGCGCCGGCACGATCGTGGAGGCCGTCCCGTCGATGGTGGCCGCCAGGTCCCACGTGTTCGCCGCGCTCTTCGTGAAGGCGAGCTGCAGCGTGTGGGGGTTGCCGAGGGAGTCGTACACGGTGATCGACGTGTCGACCACGGTCCCCACGTCGGCATCGGCGGAGAGGTTCCCGCTCACCTGGACCGCGCTCGTCGCCCGCGCCGGGGTCATCTGCCCGATCGGGATCGCGATCGGCTCCACGGGGGCGTTCGCGTCGATCGCGCCGGTCGCGTCGGCGACCCAGCCCAGCACCCGGAACCCGGTGGAGGCCACGAGGTTGCCGTTGCCGTCGAAGCTGAACGACCCCGAGCGCGTGTAGAAGCGCTGACCGTCGTTCTCCACGATGAAGAACCCGTCGCCCTGGATGGCGAGGTCGGTCGAGCGCCCCGTCACCTGGACGGCGCCCTGCGTGAAGATCGGATCGATCGAGGCGACGCGCACCCCGAGCCCCAGCTGGATCGGGTTGATGCTGTCCGCCGGGCCCCGCAGGAGCTGGGAGAGCGCCTCCTCGAAGGTCACCGACGAGGCCTTGTAGCCGGGGGTGTTGACGTTGGCGATGTTGTTCCCGACGACGTCCATCATCGTCTGGTTGGCCCGCAGGCCCGAGACGGCCGCGAACATCGCTCGCATCATGGTCGTACCGCTCCTTCCTCCGCCGTCATCCCTGAGCCTGCTGCGACGCCGATCCCTCGGCGCCGGATGCCGTCATGTCCAGGAGGTTCCCGATCGGGATCCCGTGATCCCCGACCTCCAGGATCGGTCCGTCGATCGTGAAGCGGACGCGGGTCACCACGCCCGTCACCTCCTCGCCCGCCGCATCCAGACCGGTCACCTGCTCGCCGACGAGGGAGGCGGCCATGGCCGCCTGGGCGAGCCCCATGAGCAGCCGCTCGCTCTGCGCGAGCTGCTGCAGCGACTCCACGGTCGTGAGCGCCGCCGTCTGCTGCAGCATCTCGTTCGAGTCCATCGGCTCGAACGGGTTCTGGTTCCGCAGCTGCGCGATCATCAGCCGCAGGAACGCCTGGCCGTCGAGCTGGCCGAGGGGGCTCACGGCGCCCGTCCCGACCGAGGCCCCGAAGGGTCCGCCCACCGACGACACGTCTCCGGTCATATCCTCACCCCCTCTCGCGACCGCCGACGTGGACCCCGCGAGGCGCCCGTCGGGAGGGGCTCCTCGGCATCTCGCCCACCGCGACCGCCGGAGCTCGCGAGATCGAACCCCCGGGCCGCGAGGCTCGGGCCGAGGTCCCGCACCACCGCATCGAACAGGACCGGGTCCCCGCCGAGCGGCCGCACGTGGATCGTGGTGCCGCTCGCCTCAAGGAGCAGCCGCAGGCCACCGAGCTCGGGGAGCTCCACGGCGAGCCGCCGTGGAGGCGCGGCGTCCCGCAGGCGCTCGACCGCCTCGACCGCGCGCACGACGGCCTGGCGGACGGCCACCGGGGACGTGGGCGGCCCGTCCCGGCCCAGCGCGGGAGCGGTCGGCTGCCCGGCACGCCCGGGGTCGCCGACCGGGACCGACCGCGTTCCGCCGGTCTCGACCGAGGTCTCCGAGACCCCCCGAGGCATCCGGCCCTCCCGGGAAGGTTCCGCCGCCCCGGGCCGGGCGGGGCTCGACGCACCCTCAGCACCCTCCGGCCCCGTGGGCTCGACCGGCACGGTGGATCCCGCGGGTCCGAGGCTCCCGACGGCGGGCGGGGTCGACGACCCCGCCGCCGTCTCGCCGCCCACCGCCGTCTGGGCGACCGCCGCGAGCGCCGGGGCCCTCGGCACGGGCGCCGTGAGAGCCACCGCGCTCCCACCGCTGAGCGCCTGCGCCAAGCCCAGGACCCGCTCCACGTACGCACGGGTCTCCGCGCTCGGGATCCCGCCGGCGGCCGCGACCGCCGCCGGGCCCGCCTGGTAGGCGGCGAGCCCGAGCTCGATCGACCCGAACCGACGGATCTGAGCCGCCAGGTACCGCGCGCCCCCCTCCAGGTTCTCGAGCGGGTCGAAGGGGTCCACCCCGAGACCGGCCGCCGTCCGCGGCATGAGCTGGGTGAGCCCGATCGCGCCTGCGGGCGAGACCGCCTCGGGTCGGAAGGACGATTCGGCCCACACGAGGGCCGCGAGCAGCGCCGGATCCAGCCCGTGGCGCCGCGCGGCCTCCTCGATCGCGCCAGCCCACCGACGCCCGGCCGCCGGGAGGCGCGCGGCCCAGTCACCCGGGGGACCGTCCGGGACCGCCGCGACCACCGGGCCGGGCGAGATCGTGCCCGACCCCGCCGCGTCCGATGGCGAGGACGGCACGAGCGCGCCCTCGGCGACGGCCAGCGCCGCACCGAAGCGCCCGGGCTCCCCCGTGCTCGCGCCGAGCGCCCACCAGAGGATCTCCTCGACGCGGGCGAGCGCCCCCAGCGGACCGAGGCCTTCCAGCCCGTTCACCTCCATCGCCGCTCCCGCAGGGCGAGGACCAGCTGGTCGAGCGTGCGCTGGGCGGCGGCCTCCGCGCGACGGGCCGCCTCGAGCCTGCGACGGTGGTCCAGGCGCTTGGCGCTCTCGAGCTGGCCCCGCGCGTGCTCCCACTCCCACCGCGCCCGCTCGACCTCCTCCTTCGCCGCGGCGTACGCGGCGGCGGCCTCGGCGATCAGCTCCACCGAGCGGATGCCCTGGAGCTGCAGCGCCCGCAGCTGCACGGCCGTGAGCTCCGGCGGGAGCCCCGCCCGCGCCTCGTGGGCCCGGCGCCGAGCCTCGAGCTCGTCGCGCGCGAGGCTCGCCCCGGCGTTCGCGGCACCCAGCACGCTGCGCGCCTGCCGCTCCCGGATCCCCCGGAGCCAGATCAGCGGCCGCAGCGACCGTTCGCGCGTCACCGCACCCTGCCCGCCAGCTCGGCGAGCCGCGCGATGGTCTCAGCCATCGGCGCGCGCTCGTGGACGTCCTGCCGCAGGAAGGCCTCGATCGACGGCCGAGCGGCGAGGCCGCGGTCGGCCTCGGGATCGGAGCCCGGCACGTAGGCCCCGACCTCGACGAGGTCCCGGACCTCCTCGGCCGCCGCGAGCGCCGCACGGACGCTCGCGGCGTCCCGCCGGTGCTCCTCGGAGGCCACCCGTGGCATCAGCCGCGACAGCGAGGCGAGCGGATCCACAGCCGGGAACCGCTGGAGATCGGCGAGCCGCCGCGACAGCACGAGGTGCCCGTCGAGGATCGACCGGGCCGCGTCCGCGATCGGCTCGTCCATGTCGTCACCCTCCACGAGCACCGTGTAGATCCCGGTGATCGTCCCCGCGGCACGAGGCCCCGTGCGCTCCAGCAGCCGCGGGAGGAGGCCGAAGACCGAGGGCGTGTAGCCCCGGGCGGTCGGAGGCTCCCCCGCGGCGAGGCCGACCTCGCGCTGCGCCATCGCCAGGCGCGTGAGGGAGTCCATCATGAGCAGCACGTCGGCGCCCCGGTCGGCGAACCACTCCGCGATCCGCGTGGCGAGCAGCGCGGCGCGCACCCGCACCAGGGGAGGCCGATCGGACGTCGCGACGACCGTCACGCACCGCGCCACCCCCTCCGGGCCGAGGTCGTCCTCGAGGAACTCGCGGACCTCTCGACCGCGCTCCCCGATGAGCGCGAGGACGGTCATCTGCGCCTCCGTCCCCCGCGCCATCATCCCGAGGAGCGTGGACTTGCCCACCCCGCTGCCCCCGAAGATCCCCACGCGCTGCCCGCGGCCGATCGTGCAGAGCGCATCGATCACCCGGACCCCCACCGGGAGCGGCTCGGCGATCCGGCGTCGGACCAGGGGCTCCGGCGCGGGGGCGTGCACCGAGACGATCTCCTCGGGCTCGGGGAGCGCGCGGCCGTCGATCGGCCGACCGGTGCCGTCGAGCACCCGGCCGATGAGCCGCTCGGAGACCCCGACCGGGATGCCCCCCGGGCGCAGGGCGACCGGGTCGCCCCTGCCGACCCCGGCGACCTCCTCGAGCACGAGGGCCCGCGCGCCCTCCTCGCCGATGGCGACGACCTCGCCGAGCCGCTCCCCCGACGTCGTGCGGATCGCGACGGTGTCGCCGACCCGCGCGCGGATCCCCCGGATCTCGATCTCGTGACCGATGACCCGGGCCACGCTCCCGTGCACATGGAAAGGGGGCGGGAGCGGGATCTCCGAGAGCGGATCGACCGTGACGGGTGCGCCGACCACCGGATCTCCTTCAGATCTGGAGGTTCATGACCTGCTGGTAGGCCTCGAGGGCCTTGTCGCGGATCGCGACGAGCATCTGGACCGACAGCTCCGCCTTCGCGGTCGCGATCATCACGTCGTGGGGTTGGATGGGCTCCCCGGCGGCCATGGCGCGCACGAGCGCGTCGGCCTCCTGCTCGGCCCGGGACACCGCTTCGAGCCCCTGGACGACCAGGCGCGAGAAGCCCCCGTCCGCGGGACTCGACACGACGGGCTCGGGGACCTGCGGAGGCACGGCGCCGATAGGTCCGACGGTCACGGCCGCCCCCCGATCCGCATCGCCGCCTCGTAGCGCTCACGGGCGGCTTCGAGGACCCCCAGGTTGGCCTGGTAGCTGCGGATCGCCACGATCATGTCGGTCATCTCGCCCACCAGATCGACCACCGGCATCGCGATCGTTCCGTCGGCGGAGGCCCGCGGGTCCCCCGGCGCCGAGACGAGCGCGGGGTCGCCCGCCTCCCGCACGGTCCCCAGGACCCGCACGCCCCCGGGGTCCTCCATGATCGGCGCGAAGACCGGGTGCGAGGCGCGGAACGGCTCCGCGTCGCCTGGGACCGTGGTGTTCGCGTTGGCCACGTTGTGCGCGATGAGGTCGAGCCACACCCCCGAGGCGGCCAGACCGGTCGCGGCGACGTCGAGCTGACGGAAGGGCCCCGCCATCACCGCTCCCCGATCGCCGTGCGCAGGACCGAGATCTTGAAGTCGTAGCCGTGGATGAGGGCCTGGTTCATGAGCCCGTCCTCGATCTGCGCGACGAGCTCGTCCTCCAGCGAGACCGTGTTGCCGTTCGGGCCCGGCGCCCCGGGCACCACGACGGCGCCCGGCACCTCCAGGTCCTCCGGGTCGACCCCGCGCTCGAGCGCGCTCCGCAGCACATCCTCGAACGCCACGGTGCGCGCCTGGTACCCGGGGGTGTTCACGTTCGCGACGTTGCCGGCGCGGACGTCCCCCCGGGCGGCCAGGCCGTCGAGGGCGAACTCCAGCGTCCGCATCGTGAGATCGCTGATCCCGCTCATCACCCCTCCGGAACGCGAACGGAGGAACGCCACGCGTTCCTCCGTGAACCCACCGGCGCCGTCCCTGCGTCGCCGTCGATCTTCGCTTGTCCGCACGTCCCCGTCGGACCCCCCCGGAGGCGCCTTAAGCGGTTCCGAGCCCTCAAGCCGCGACGAGCCGGGCCGACGGGCCGCACGGCATGGACCGGATCGCGGTCTGGTGGGCGGATCGGTCGCTGCGGGCCAAGGGGTGGACGATCGCGGGCCTCCCCGCCCTCGCAGCCCTCGCCGCCGCCGCGCTGCCGGGGGGGCGCACGGGAGCCTCAGGGATCGCGGTGGGCGCGGTCGTGGCCCTCGCGGGCGCCGTAGGCTCGGCGGTCCTCTTCCACCGGAGCGTGACGCGGCGCGTCGAGCGGATCCGGGAGAACGCGTACCGCCTCGTGCAGGGACGGCCCCTGCGCGACCCGCCAGCGGGGCACGACGGCATCGGGGAGGCCGGGCAGGCGCTGGTCGTCGCCGGCTGGCTCCGCGCCGAGCGCGAGGCGGCGCTCGACCGGAGCCGCGCGGAGCTACGGCGCTCCAACGAGGACCTCGAGCGCTTCGCGTACGCGGCCTCCCACGACCTGCAGGAGCCGCTGCGCATGATCACGAGCTACGTCCAGCTGCTCCGCCGCGACCTCGGGCACGCGCTCCCGGGGGATGCGGAGCGCGCGATGGGCTTCATCGAGGACGGTGCGATCCGGATGAAGCAGCTGATCGAGGGGCTCCTCGCGTACTCCCGCGCGGGGACGGCGCGTCTGGAGCGGGCTCCCACCGACCTCAACGAGGTCCTGGCGTCCTGCCTGCGGGACCTGGAGCTCGCGATCCGGGAGGCCTCGGCCACCGTAACCGCGGATCCGCTGCCGGTCGTCCTCGGGGACCGCGCCCAGCTCGGGCAGCTCCTGCAGAACCTCCTCAGCAACGCGCTGAAGTTCCGGAACGGTCGCCCGCCCACCGTGCACGTGGGCGCGCGCCGCGACGGCGATCGATGGGTGATCTCCGTGGCCGACGACGGCATCGGGATCCCGCCGGAGTTCCACGAGCGGGTCCTCGGCGTGTTCCAGCGGCTCCACACCCAGGCCGAGTACCCGGGGACCGGGATCGGCCTCGCGATCTGTCAGCGCGTCGTGGAGCGCCACGGGGGCGCGCTGTGGATCGAGTCGACCCCCGGGGAGGGCTCGACGTTCCACGTCGCGCTCCCGGCCGCGGAGGTGACGGCCGATGCCTGACGGCCTGCGGGTGCTCCTCATGGAGGACAATCCGGCCGACACCCACCTCGTCGCCGAGGCCCTCGCCGCGCGCGGCGGCTCGACGGAGCTCCACGTCGCGAGGACGGGCGACGACGCGCTCGCCTTCCTCCGGCGGGAAGGACCCTACGCGGCGGCGCCCCGCTGCGACCTCGTGCTCCTCGACCTCAGGGTCCCAGGCCTCGATGGCCGCGAGGTGCTGGCCACGATGAAGCGGGACCCGACGCTCCGACGCGTACCGGTCGTCGTGCTCACCACCTCCGCCGCCGAGCGAGACGTGCTCGAGGCGTACGACCTCCACGCGAACGCGTACGTGCGCAAGCCGCTCGAGCTCGACGCCTTCCTGCGGACCGTCGAGGCCATCGTGCGGTTCTTCTCGACCGTGGCGACGTTGCCCCCGGGGTGAGACCGTGGAGCCCACCGACGTCCTGCTGATCGAGGACAACCCCGGCGATGCCCACCTCGTGGAGCGCGCGCTGCGGGAGGCGCGCCCGGGCGCGTTCCGGCTGACCTGGGCCGACCGGCTCTCGACGGGCATCGCCGAGCTGGAGGAGCGCGGCAGTCAGGTCGTGCTGCTCGACCTCCACCTCCCGGACGCGCAGGGGCTCGCGGCCCTCGAGCGCCTCCGACGCGAGTGCTCCCGTCGGCCGGCCGTCGTCGTCCTCACGGGGCTCGCCGACGAGGAGCTCGGCATCCGGGCCGTCGCGGCCGGCGCCCAGGACTACCTCACGAAGGGGCGGCTGGACGCCGAGACCCTGGCGCGGGCGATCACCTACTCGGTGGCGCGGCACCGCAACGAGGAACGACTGGCCCACGCGGCGCTGCGGGACGACCTCACCGGCCTGCGCAACCGGCGCGCGTTCTTCGAGATCGCCCGGCACCGCGCCCTCCTCGCCGAACGATCCGGCCGACCCCTCAGCATCCTCTTCGTGGACGTCGACGGCCTCAAGGACGTGAACGACCGGCTCGGCCACGCCCAGGGCTCCCGGTTGATCCGCGACGCCGCCGGGATCCTCGCCGCGACCGTCCGACGCTCCGACGTGGTGGCGCGCCTCGGCGGGGACGAGTTCGTCGTGCTCCTGGACGACCAGGGCGCCGCCGGCGCTGAGCGCCTCGCGGATCGGATCCGCGACCGCGTCCGCGCGCTCAACGCGAGCAGCGACCGTCCCTACGAGGTCTCCCTGTCGATCGGAGCGGCCACCCTCGATCCGTCGCGACCCCGAGCCGTCGAGGACCTCCTGACCGAGGCCGACCGTCGCATGTACGAGGACAAGCGAGGCCGGCGACGGGCCCGGGGCGGCGACTGAGGCGACCCACGGACGCGGCGAGCTCCGGGCTCGCCCGGAACCGCGCACCCACGCGTCCGGTCGCGGCCCCCCGCGTCAGCCGCCCCACGAGGGGATCCAGAACTCGACGACGGTGCCGGCGCCGGGCGCGCTCGTCACCCGGAGCCACCCGCCCGAGAGCTCCGCTCGCTCCCGCATGTCCGGGAGCCCGAGGTGCCCCGGCCTGGGCGAGAGCCGCTCGGGGTCGAACCCGCGCCCGTCATCCTGGATCCGCACACGGGTGCCGCCGCCCTCCGTGCGCAGGTGCACCTCCACGAACGACGCACGTGCGTGCTTGCGGATGTTCGCGAGCGCCTCCTGGGCGATCCGGTAGCAGGTCACCCGAGCCTCGGGCGGTGGCTCGGCCTCCATCTCGTCGTGCAGGGCCGAGGAGAACCCCGCCTCCTCGCCGACCCGATGGAGCAGCTCGCGCAGGGTGGCGGCGAGCCCATCCCGGTCCAGGGTGAGCGGTCGCAGCTGGAACAGGAGGTTGCGTAGACTCGAGATGACCTGCCCGATCGTGCCGTCGACGACGTCGATCTGCTCGATCTGCCGGGGCGAGGTGGCGAGCTCCCGCAGGAGCCCCACCCGGAGCTTCAGGGCGGCCACCTTCTGGAGGGGATCGTCGTGGATGTCGGCCGCCACCTGCGCCCGCTCCTCCTCCCGGGCGCGGATCAGGTGCCCGAGGAGACGACGCCGCTCCGCGTCAGCCCGTCGCAGCCGCTCGAGGCTGCGGGCGAGCTCCTGCTCGGCGCGGCGGAGGTCCGTCACGTCCAGGACCGTCCCGACGACCCGCCGCGTGCCGCCGGCGGCCGGATCCACGCGCCCCTGCTCGCGCACGATGCGTTCCACCCCGTCCGGCCGGCGGATCCGGTAGTCCACGGCGTACGAGCCGCCGTCCTCCAACGCGGCACCGATCGCCTGGTCGACCCGCCCGCGATCCTCCTCGTGGATCATCCCGAGGTAGCCCTCGTACGAGAGGGGGCCGCCCTCGGGATCGAGCCCGAAGATCCGGTAGACCTCCTCGGACCAGACGCCGCGGTCGTGCTCGGGATCCCACTCCCAGCTCCCCAGGTGCGCGATGGCCTGGGCCTCCGCGAGGCGCCGCTCCCGGTCCCGGAGGAGCCGGTCCGCCTCGTCGCGCTCGATCGCCTGGGCGAGCACCCCCGCCACCGACTGGAGCAGCTCGACGGCCCAGCGGGGGAGCTCCCGCTGGGCGGTCGCGTGGGCGCCGAGCACCCCGAGGAGGCGGCGGCCGCGGATCGGCACGCAGACGCCCGCGACCGCCCCGTGCTCGACGAGGAGCGAGGATCCCTCGAACCCGGCCTCCGACCCCAGGTCCCGGAAGACGTACGGCTCCTCGGTGGCGGCGGCGAGGCTGACCGGCGCACCCGTGCCCAGGGGGATCTCCATCCGTCCGATGAGCCCCTCGCGCCAGCCCACGCCTGCGCGGAGGAGCAAGACCCGGGCTTCCTCGTCGAGCTCGAAGATGCCCACGAGCGGGACCTGGAGGATCTCCGAGGCGAGCTCGGCCGCCCGCTGGAGGACCTCCTCGAGAGGCCGACCCACGACGGCCATCTGGCTGAGCTCCGCGAGGGCCGCGAGCTGGCGGAGGTGCGCTTGCTGGAGGGCCTCGGCCTGCTTCGCCTCCGTCACATCGAACATGACGCCCTGCACGTACCGCGGCCGGCCGTCCTCGCCGCGGACGACATCGCTCTCCTCGTGGATCCACACGACCCGTCCGTCCCGGGCGATCACCCGGTAGTCCAGGACGAAGGGCTCCCCGTCCCTGATCAGCCGCTCGTTGGCCGCGAGCGCCCGCTCCCGGTCCTCCGGGTGCAGGATCCGCACCCAGAGCTCGGGGTCCGTCTCCCACTCGTGCGGCGGGTACCCGAGGATCCGTCCGGCCTGCGGGCTGATGTAGATCGTGGAGGAGGTCGCATCCAACCGTGAGATGTGGGTGATCGCCGGGCTCCGCTCGACGAGCAGGCGGTAGCGGGCCTCGGACTCCCGCAGCCTCCGCTCGCTCCGCACGCGCGCGGCGGCGCACCGAACGACCACGAGCGTGCCACGCCGCCCCCGAAGGTCGCATGGGGCGAGGGCGACGTCCACGGGAGCCTCCGTGCCGTCGCTCCTGAGCAGCCGGTCGGGAGCGCCCCCGTCCGTCGGTCGGCCCTGGGCCCGGGGGACCGAGCTCCCGTCCGCTCCCGCCGGATCCGTCACCCCGGGCAGGAGACGCCCCGCCGGCTGGCCCACGAGCTCGCTCCGGGCGCGGCCCGAGAGCTCCTCGAAGACCCGGTTGACGTCGAGGATGCGACCCGCCTCATCGCACAGGAGCAGCCCGTCGAGGAGGGCGTCCCAGAGCGCCCGGAGCAGCGGCGGGTCCCACGGCCCTCCCTCCCCCTCGCCCCAGCTCCGCTCTCCGTCCTCGCCCACCGGTATCCCTCATCACGAGACGTCGGCGCTGTAGGTAGCAGTCGGCAACCCCCAGGTCGGGCCTGAGGGGCATCAGCCGGCGAGGAGCTTCGGGAGGGCCTCCTCGTAGATCGCCGCGGCCTCGGCGAGCGGGAGCTCGAAGAGGGCGTCGAAGACCAGGCGCGGCCCGCCGGTCTCGCCGAGGCGCGCGCAGGGCACGCCGTGGGCGGCGCACAGGTCCTCGAGCTCGGTGGCGCGCTCCGGCGCGACCGAGACCACGGCGCGGGAGGCGGACTCGGCGTACAGCGCGACGTACCACGGCAGGTCGCCCGGGAGCGAGACGGCGAAGCCGGTGCCGCCGGCGATGGCCGACTCGGCCAGGGCCACGGCGAGCCCGCCGTCCGAGCAGTCGTGGGCCGAGCGCAGCAGCTCGCGCCGAGCGGCCTCCCCGACCAGCCGGTGGAGCGCGCGCTCCCGCCCGAGATCCAGCGCCGGCGGGCGTCCGCTCACCCGCCCCAGCACGATCTCCGCGAACTCCGAGCCCCCGAGCTCGGGGAAGGTCTCGCCGAGGAGGTACACGACCGAGCCCGGAGGGAAGGCCGTCCGCACGGCGAACCGGTGGTCCTCGAGCAGCCCGAGCATCCCGATCGTCGCCGTGGGCCAGATCGCCGACCCCGCGGACTCGTTGTAGAAGCTCACGTTCCCGCCCGTGACCGGCGTCTCCAGGGCCCGGCACGCCTCGCCCATGCCGCGGACCGACTCGGCGAACTGCCACATCACCTCCGGCCGCTCGGGGTTGCCGAAGTTCAGGCAGTTGGTGATCGCGAGCGGACGGGCGCCGGTCATCGCGACGTTGCGGGCGGCCTCGGCGACGGCGTGGGCAGCCCCGAGGTAGGGGTCCAGGTATCCGAACCGCCCCTTCGCGTCGGCGGCGAGCGCGAGCGCCTTCACCGTCCCCGGCACGCGCACCAGGGCCGCGTCGCCGCCCGGCCCCGCGAGCGTGTTGCCCTGGACGATGTGGTCGTACTGCTCCCACACCCAGCGCTTCGAGGCCACGTTCGGCGAGCCGAGCACCGCGGCGAACGCCTCGGCCGGCCCGACCGTGACCGTGGCGAAGGTCGGGTCGTCCTCGCGCAGCGCGGCGAGCCAGGCGGGCTCGGCGAGCGGCCGCTCGTAGACGGGCCCCTCGTCGGCGAGGGAGCGGGCCGGGACGTCGGCGACGACGACGTCCCCCATCCGCACCCGCAGCCGGTCGCCCGCCACCATCCGGCCGAGCACCGCCGAGGCGAGCCCCCACTTCGCGCACACCGCGCGCACCTCCTCGAGGTGCCCGGGCGCGACGATCGCGAGCATCCGCTCCTGGGACTCGGAGGTGAGGATCTCGAAGGGCTCGAGATCGGACGCCCGCAGCGGCACCGCCCCGAGGTCGATCTCGGCGCCCATCCGTGCGCGGGCGGCCGACTCGCTCGTCGCGCAGGTGAGCCCCGCGCCGCCGAGGTCCTGGAGCCCCTCGAGCAGGCCGCGCTCGGCGAGCTCCATGCAGGCCTCGATGAGCAGCTTGCCGGCGAAGGGGTCGCCGATCTGCACCGACGGCCGGCTCTCCTCCGCTCCCTCCTCGAGCGTGCGGGAGGCGAGGACCGAGACCCCGCCGATCCCGTCCCGCCCCGTCGCCGCGCCGAACAGCACGAGGAACGAGCCCTCGTGCACCTCCCGCGAGGCCGTGACCAGGCGCTCGACGGGCGCGATCCCCACGCACATCACGTTCACCGTGGGGTTCGTCGTGTGGGACGGGGCGAACTTCACCTCGCCGCCCACCGTCGGGACGCCGATGCAGTTGCCGTAGCCGCCGATGCCCGCCACCACGCCCTCGAGCAGCCAGCGGTTCCGCTGCTCGGTGAGGGGGCCGAAGTACAGGGGATCGAGCAGCGCGATCGGGCGGGCCCCCATCGAGATCACGTCGCGGATGATCCCGCCCACCCCCGTCGCCGCCCCCTGGTAGGGCTCGATCGCGCTCGGGTGGGAGTGCGACTCCATCTTGAAGGCGACCGCGAGCCCGTCCCCCACGTCGACCACCCCGGCGTCCTGGCCGGGGCCGACGAGGACGGCGGGGCCCTGCGTCGGCAGCGCGCGCAGGTGCACCTTGCTCGACTTGTACGAGCAGTGCTCGGACCACATCACGCTGAACATCGCGAGCTCGTTGCGGTTGGGATCGCGCCCGAGGATCGCGCGGATCCGCTCGAGCTCCTCGTCGGTGAGGCCGAGCGCGCGGTGCAGGGGCTCCTCGGACACGGCTCCCTAGACCCTCGCGAGGGCGTGCTGGAGCAGGCTCGCGAGCAGCGGCTGCCCGCCCGTCGGGCCGAGGTCGGGGTCCACCGCGTGCTCCGGGTGCGGCATCAGCCCGACGACGTTGCCGGCCTCGTTCCGCACCCCGGCGATCGCGTGGGCCGAGCCGTTCGGGTTGTGCGCCTCGTCCACGGTCCCGTCCGGCGCGCAGTAGCGGAGGACGACGAGCCCCTCCGCCTCGATCCGCTCGAGGTCCTCCGCCGCCGCGACGAACTGGCCCTCGCCGTGCTTGATGGGGATCTCGAGCACCTCGCCCGGCTCGAGCCCCTCGGTGAGGGGCGAGCGGGAGGACTCCACCCGCACGTGGACCACCCGGCAGATGAACCGCAGCGACCGGTTGCGGATCAGCGCGCCGGGCAGGAGCCCGGCCTCGCAGAGGATCTGGAACCCGTTGCAGATCCCGACCACCGGCCCGCCCGCGGCCGCGAACCGGCCGACCTCCTCCATGATCGGCGCGAAGCGCGCGATCGCCCCGCAACGCAGGTAGTCGCCGTAGGAGAACCCCCCGGGCAGGATCACGGCATCGACCCCGGCGAGGTCGCGCTCGGCGTGCCAGAGGGGCACCCCCCGCCCGCCGAGGAGCTCCACCGCCCGGATCGCGTCCCGGTCGTCGAGCGAGCCGGGGAACGTCACGACCCCGATCCGCGGCGCCAGGCTCACGCCGGCGCCTCCCGCGCGTCCAGGATCCGGTAGTCCTCGATCACCGGGTTCGAGAGCAGGCGTCGGGCCATCTCCTCGACCTGCGTCCGCGCCGCCTCCAGGGAGTCGGCCTCCACCGTGAGGGCGACGTGCTTGCCGACCCGGACCTCGCTCACGTTCGTCCACCCCATCGCGGGCAGGGCGCCCTCGATCGCCTTGCCCTGGGGGTCGAGGAGCCCGGGCCGGAGCGAGACGAGGACCTCGAAGCGGTGCTTCATGCGTGCTCCATCCGCAGGCGCTCGAGGTCCACCGCGCACCGCTCCCAATCGTGCTCGGACATCACGCCCATCCGCTGACGGTAGCGGTCGAAGGGCTCGCCGGTGATCCGCTCGTAGGCCTCCCGGTACTTGAGCGCCGTGCGGGCGATCACCTCGGCGGGGAGCTCGGGCGGGGGCGGCTCGTGGTCCCATCCGCTCGCATCGAGCCAGTCCCGGACGAACTGCTTGTCGAAGCTCGGCTGCGGCCGACCCGGCGCGTAGCCCTCGGCCGGCCAGAAGCGCGACGAGTCGGGGGTGAGGACCTCGTCGATCAGGATGAGCTCCCCGTCCGCGAAGCCGAACTCGAACTTCGTGTCGGCCACGATGATGCCGCGCTCGAGCGCGATCTCGGCCCCGCGCTCGTAGAGCGCGATCGTGAGCTCGCGCAGGCGCTCGGCGAGCCCGCGGCCGATCAGGTCCACCGTCTCCTCGAAGGTGAGCGGTTGGTCGTGCCCGGTCGCCGCCTTCGTCGTCGGGGTGAAGATCGGCCCGGGCAGGCGCGAGGCCTCCTGCAGGCCCGGCGGGAGCGGCACCCCGCAGACGTGACCCTCGGCCAGGTACTGCTTCAGGCCCGAGCCCGTGAGGTAGCCCCGCGCCACGCACTCGACCGGGATGACCTGAGCGCGGCGCACCAGCATCGCCCGGCCGGCGAGCGAGGGCTCGTCGCGGAACGCCCCGGGGAAGTCGCGCCGGTCGGCCGAGATCAGGTGGTTGCCGACGATGTCCCGCGTGCGCTCGAGCCAGAACAGGGTGAGCCCCGTGAGGACCCGTCCCTTGTCGGGGATGGGGTTCGGCAGGACCACGTCGAAGGCGCTGATCCGGTCGGTGGCGACGAGCAGGAGCCGGTCCTCGTCGACCTCGTAGACGTCGCGCACCTTGCCCTGCGCGTGGAGCCTGCCCATCACGTCCCCCTCCGCAGCTTCTCGAGCCGAGCGAACACCACGTCCAGGTTGGCCAGGGACCGAGCGGGGTCGAACAGGGCGTCCAGCTCCTCGGGGGCGAGCAGCGAGCGGACGCGCTCATCCCCGGCCACCGCCTCCCGGAACGAGGCCCCCTCGTCCCAGGCGGCGGCCGCGGCCCGCTGGACGATCGCGTAGGCCTCCTCGCGGGGAAGCCCGCGGTCCACGAGGGCGAGGAGCACCGCCTGGCTGAAGGCGAGCCCGTTCCCGTGCCACAGGTTCTCGCGCATCCGCTCGGGGTACACGACGAGCCCCTCGAGCACCCACGTCAGGTCCCTCAGCATGAAGTCCAGGGCCATCGTCGAGTCGGGCAGGATGATGCGCTCGGCCGACGAGTGCGAGATGTCGCGCTCGTGCCAGAGCGCCACGTTCTCCAGACCCGCCTGCAGGTTGCCGCGGATCACGCGCGCGAGCCCGCTGATGCGCTCGCACACGACCGGGTTCCGCTTGTGGGGCATCGCGCTCGAGCCCTTCTGGCCGGGCGCGAAGGGCTCCTGGACCTCGCGGACCTCCGTGCGGGCGAGGTGCCGGATCTCGGTCGCGATGCGGTCGAGCGTCCCGGCGACGAGCGCGAGCGCCGCCAGGTACTCGGCGTGCCGGTCACGGTGGACGACCTGGCTCGAGGCGTCCTCGGGTCGCAGGCCGAGGCGCGCGCAGACCTCCTCCTCGACGCGCGGGTCGACCTGCGCGTAGTTGCCGACCGCCCCCGACAGCTTGCCGACGCTCACGACCTCGCGGGCCCGGCGCAGGCGGTCCCGCCCGCGGTCGAGCTCGAAGGCCCAGGTCGCGACCTTGTGGCCGAAGGAGGTGGGCTCGGCGTGCACCCCGTGGGTCCGCCCCACGATCGGCGTCGCGCGGTGCGCGAAGGCGAGGTCGGTCGCGACCTCGATGAGCCGGCCGAGCCGCCCGAGCAGCAGGTCGGCGGCGGCCCGCAGCTGGAGCGCGAGGCCGGTATCGAGCACGTCCGAGGAGGTCAGCCCGAAGTGCACCCAGCGCCCCGCCGGACCCACCGACTCGGCCACGCACTGCACGAAGGCCGCGACGTCGTGACGGGTGGTGCGCTCGAGCTCCTCGACCCGCGCCACGGTGAAGGACGCGTGCTCCCGGACCGCCCGGGCGTCCTCCTCGGGGATCCTGCCGAGGCGCGCCCAGGCCTCGACCGCCAGGATCTCGATCTCGAGCCAGTGGCCCATCCGGGCCTCGTCGGACCAGACGGCCGCCATCTCGGGAAGCGCGTACCGCGGGATCACCGGCTCGCCTCCGTCGGGGGCCGGGAGGAGGTCACAGCCGCAGGCCCTCCGCCAGGTCGTCCTTGAACTTCCACAGCCGGGCCTGGATCTCCGCGTCGGCGACGCCCAGGATCTGGGCGGCGAGGACCGCCGCGTTCACCGACGCGTCGACCCCGACGGTCGCCACCGGGACGCCCCGCGGCATCTGGGCCGTCACGACGAGGGCCATCGTGCCGTCCATGTGCTCGGAGGCGATCGGCACCCCGATCACCGGGAGGATCGTCCGCGCGGCCACGGCCGCCGCCAGGTGCCCCGAGATCCCCGTCGTGCAGATCACGACCTTCAGCCCGCGCTCGAACGCCGTCCGCGCGTACTCGTCCACGACGTCGGGGCTGCGCGAGGCCGACATCACCCGCGTCTCGTGGGGGATCCCGAGCTTCTCCAGGATCGCGCCGGCCTGCTGCATGACCGCGAGCTCCGAGGGCGAGGCGACGAGGACCCCGACGACCGGCTCCGTCATCCCGCACCCCCCTCCGCCGCGGCCGCGGCGATGTCCGACCGATGGTGCATGCCCCGGAAGCGGATGCGCGCGAGCGCTTGGTAGGCCACCTCCCGGGCCCGCGCGATCGTGTCCCCCAGGCCGCTCACCGCCAGCACCCTGCCCCCGGCGGTGACCACTCTACCGTCTCGGCGGGCGGTCCCGGCGTGGAAGACGACGGCGCCGGGCACGGCCGCCGCCTCCTCGAGGCCCTCGATCTCGAACCCGGTCTCGTGCGGGCCCGGGTAGCCGCCCGAGGCCGCGACGACGGTGACGCAGGCGCCTTCGTCCAGCTCGACCCGCGCGGCCCCGAGGTCGCCGCCGGCGCAGGCGAGCAGCGCCCGCGCGAGGCCCGAGCGCACCCGCGGCATCAGCACCTGGGTCTCGGGGTCCCCGAACCGGCAGTTGAACTCGAGCACCCGCGGCCCGTCGGCGGTGAGCATGAGCCCGGCGTACAGCACGCCGCGGTAGTCGACGCCCTCGGCGGCGAGCGCCTCGGCGGTGCGCGCGAGGACCCCCTCCCAGATCCCCCGCGCCGCCCGCTCGTCCACGAAGGGGACCGGCGAGTAGGCGCCCATGCCGCCGGTGTTCGGTCCGGCGTCCTGATCGAGCGCCCGCTTGAAGTCCTGCGCCATCCCGAGCGGCAGGACGCGCCGCCCGTCGGTGAGCGCGAAGGCCGACACCTCCCGCCCCGCGAGGTGCTCCTCGACGAGCACCGTCGCGCCGGCGGGCCCGAAGGCGCCGCGGACGAGGCAGTCCTCGAGGGCGCGGACGGCGCGCTCCCGCTCCTCGGTCACGACCACGCCCTTGCCCGCGGCGAGCCCGTCGGCCTTCACGACGTACGGCGGGCCGAGCTCCTCGAGCGCCGCGAGGCCCTCGGCCACGCTCCCGACCGTGCGCGCGCGCCCGGTCGGGATGCCGTGGCGCTCGCACAGGGCCTTCGTCCAGGCCTTGGACCCCTCCAAGCGAGCCCCGGCTCGACCCGGACCGAAGGTCGGCACGCCGCGCGCGCGGAGCTCGTCGGCGAGGCCGGCGACGAGCGGTGCCTCGGGTCCGACGACGACGAGGTCCACGCGCTCGCGCTCGGCGACGTCGGCCGCGGCGTCCACGTCGGTGACGTCGAGCGGCAGGCACCGCGCCTCGGCGGCGATGCCCGGGTTGCCGGGCGCGGCGAGGACCTCGCCGACGTCGGGGTCGCGCGCCAGGCGCCAGGCGAGGGCGTGCTCGCGCCCGCCGCCGCCGACCACCAGGACCCGGAGGCTCACCGCGCGCCCACGCCCCGCTCGCTCACGGCACGGAGAGGCTCTGCTCGCGCGCCGGGCCCACCGAGACCATCCGCACCGGGACCCCGACGAGCTCGCTCACGCGCTCGACGTAGGCCCGTGCCGCCTTCGGCAGGTCCTCGAGCGTCCGGACCGCTCCGAGCTCCTCGCCCCAGCCCTCGAGCTCCTCGTAGACGGGCTCGGCGCGGTGGAAGAGCGACTGGTGCGGCGGCACGTCCTCGAAGGTCTCCCCGTCCGCTCGGTACGCCACGCAGACCTTGACCCGCTCGAACCCGGAGAGCACGTCGAGCTTGGTGAGGAACAGCTCGGTGAGCCCGTTCACCCGCGCCGCGTACCGGAGGATCACCGCGTCGAACCAGCCGCAGCGCCGCTTGCGGCCGGTGGTCGTCCCGTACTCGCGCCCGCGCTCGCCCATCCGCTCGCCGTCGGGCCCGAGGTCCTCGGTGGGGAACGGCCCCGCGCCGACCCGCGTCACGTACGCCTTCGTCACCCCGATCACGCGCTCCACCTCGTGCGGCCCGATCCCCGCGGAGGCGAGCGCGTACCCCGCCACGGGGTTCGAGGAGGTGACGAAGGGGTACGTGCCCTTGTCGAGGTCGAGCATCGTGCCCTGCGCGCCCTCGAGCAGCACGTTCCGCCCCTCGCGGAGCCCCTCGTGCAGGAGCCGCGAGGTGTCCACGACGTACGGCCGCAGGCGCTCGGCGTAGCCCATGTAGTCCCGCACGATCCGCTCGGCCTCGAGCGGGAGGCGGTTGTAGACCTTCGTGAGGATCAGGTTCTTCTCCTTGAGGACCACGTCGAGCTTCTCGCGGAAGATCTTCTCGTCGAAGAGGTCCTGGACGCGGAGGCCGATCCGGGCCGCCTTGTCCGCGTAGGCCGGCCCGATGCCCCGCTTCGTCGTGCCGAGCGCGTGCTTGCCGAGGTAGCGCTCGGTCACCTTCTCGAGCTCGAGGTGGTAGGGCATGATCATGTGCGCGTTGTTCGAGACGCGCAGCCGGCTCACGTCCAGGCCGAGGGCCGTGAGCGCGTCCATCTCCTCGAGCAGCACCCGAGGGTCGACCACGACCCCATCGGCGATGACCGAGGTGATGTGGGGGTACAGGATCCCCGAGGGCACGAGGTGCAGCCGCAGCTCGTGGCCCTGGGCGACGATCGTGTGGCCGGCGTTGTTGCCCCCCTGGTAGCGGACCACGAAGTCCACCTGGTCCGCGAGGTAGTCGGTGGCCTTGCCCTTGCCCTCGTCCCCCCACTGGGTCCCGATCACGATGGAGGCCGGCATGACGACCTCAGTCTATCCGGGGCGCCGGGCCGACCCCCGGGCAGGGGCGCACACCCTCGGGCGGACGCCGCGGACGCGGGCACGGAGGGTCGCCCTCCGTGCCCCGCCCTCAGCGCTCGAGCCGGAACGCGATCTGGACGTGCGTGTGGTACTCGGCGATCTGCCCGTCCCGGATCACGGCGCTCGTCCCGAGGATGTCCATCCGCTCGATGTGCCGGATGGTCTTCGCGGCCTCGGCGAGCGCCTGCTTGGCGGCGTCGCTCCAGGACTCGGTCGAGACCCCCACCACGTCGATCGTCTTGATGACCGGCATCACGGCCTCCTACCCCGCCTCGTACACGTCGATGAACCGGCGGTAGTTCGCCGCGATCCGCTTCGCGGCCTCCTCCCGCCCGAGCTGCCCGTCGACGTAGGACTTCAGCGGGTCCCACCAGATCGAGCGACCGATGGCGAACCCGATGTAGCCGGGCACGCCCCGGCCCGTCCGGAGCCAGTGGTCCACGGCGGCGTCGTCGGCGCCGCGGCCGAGGACGACGCACGCGACCCCGTCGCGCCCGTCGGCCCGGCACTCGGCCGAGATCATCTCGCAGTCCTCGCGCCGGTCGATCCCCTCGATCTTCCAGATGTCGGGCTCGACGCCGGTCTCCTGGAGCTGCCGGATCGCCTCCCGCATCAGCTTCGGCCGCTCCTCGCGGTCCCAGCGCTGCTCGTCGCCGCCCGCGGCCTCCACCTGGTGGGGCAGCGGCGGCACGAGGAGCTCGAACAGGAACAGCCGGCCCCGCTCGTGCAGCCAGTCGCCGAGGCGACGCAGCCGCTCCCCCTGGCGCCGGTTCATCTCCGCGTCGCCCTCGGGGTTCCAGCGCACCAGCACCTTCGAGAAGGTGGGGTCGAACGCCTCGATGTGGCGACCGAAGTCCTCGCCGTACTCGTAGTCGAACTCGTCCTGGCCGCTCTTCTCGACCGGCATCGCGAACGTGAGCCCGCGAGCCTTCGCGTCCCGGGCGATGTCGGCGCCGAACTGCTCGTCGACGAGCGCCCCGGCGGCCTCCCTCGGGACGCCCTCGTCGAGCGCGCGGAGCAGGCCCTCGTAGATGACCCGCTTCGCGTCGGAGATGCGGGCGGCCTCCTCGGGGGTGGGCTCCCCCGTGACCCCGAAGAACTTCTTCTGGAACGACCCTCGGTGGTCGAAGGCCAGGATGTACAGCGGCTTGTCGTAGCCGAGCGCCATGCGTCCCGCTCCTTTCCTCTCCTGCTTCCCGGCTCCTGCTTCCCGGCTCCTGCTCCCCCGCGTCCTCGCCCCTAGGGCCGCTCGAAGGGGTTCGTCGGCGTGAGCACCTCCACCGGCACCGGGGCCGCCTGCTCGCGGAACCGCTCGGCGTCCGAGGGCGAGCCGACGACGAACCCGAAGTGCATGGGCACCGCGAGCTCGGGCTTCATCGCCTTCACCAGGCCCGCGGCCTCGCGGGCATCCATCGTGTAGGTCCCCCCGATCGGGACCATCGCCACCCGGGTGGAGAGGGACTCGAGCTCGGGCAGCGCGTCGGTGTCCCCTCCGTGGTAGTACGTGCGCCCCCCGTACTCGAACACGTACCCCACCCAGCCGTTCCGCCTCGGGTGCATCTCGAGCCGCGCCTCGACGATGTTGTACGCGGGGACCGTCTCGAAGCGGAACCCGCCGACCTCATGGGTCTCGCCGGGGGCGACCGGCGTGACGTCGCCCGAGAGCTCGCGCGCGACGTCGCGGGGCGCGACGAGCTTCGTCGAGGGCCCCCGCAGGCGCTCGATCTCCTCCGGCTGGAAGTGGTCGAAGTGGGCGTGCGTGATGAGGATGAGGTCGGCCGGCACGGGGTCGGTCACCCCCCACGGGTCGACGTAGACCACGGGTCCGTCCCCCCGCCACCGCATCGCCGACTGCCGGAACCAGGTGATGCCTTCGAGCATGGTGGCCTCCTCGGACGCGCTCCCCTGTAGTCTTGCAGACCGTGGGCGAGCCGGTGGAGTCGCTCGGGGGTCTGCGGTCCAGCCTCTCGCTCCTCCGCCGGAACCCCGACTTCCGTCGACTGTACCTCGCCTCGTTCATCTCGCTCGGCGGCGACTGGTTCCTGCTCGTCGCGCTCTTCGCCCTCGCGCTCGAGCTCACCGGGTCCGCCGTCTCGGTCGCGCTCCTCGTGGTCTCCCAGGAGATCCCCTTCTTCCTCATGTCCCCCGTGGGGGGTGCGCTCGCGGACCGGGTCGACCGCCGGCGCCTCATGGTGGCCTGCGACCTCGTCCGCGCCGCGCTCTGCCTGGGGTTCCTCCTCGTCGACGACGCCGGCTCGATGTGGGTCGCCTACCTGCTGCTCGCCGCGATCGCCTCGCTGAGCGCCGTGTTCGACCCGGCCTCGAGCGCCGCGTTCCCGAACCTGGTGGAGGACGCCGACCTCGGCCCGGCGAACGCCCTGTTCGGGTCGCTGTGGGGGACGATGCTCGCCCTCGGCGCGGCGGCCGGCGGGGTGGTGGCGGCGACGCTCGGCCGGGACGCCGCGTTCCTGGTGGACGCGGCCTCCTTCGCCGCCTCGGGGGCGCTGCTCTCCCGGATCCGCCGCCCCTTCGCGGGACCCCGCGACCCCGACGCCGAGCACCCGGGGATCCTCGCGGCCACCGCCGAGGTCGCCCGCTACGCGAGGAGCGACCGCCGGGTGCTCGCGCTGCTCTCGGTGAAGGCGGGGTTCGGCCTCGCGGCCGGCGTCATGGTGCTGCTGTCGGTCTTCGCCGAGAACGTCTACCGGGCCGGCGCGATCGGGATCGGGATCCTCATGGCCGCCCGCGGCGTCGGGGCGCTCATCGGACCGTTCCTCGGTCGGTGGGCCGCCGGTCCGCGGGACCGCCGCCTCTTCCACGCGATCGCGCTCGCGCTCGTCGTCTTCGGCCTCGGCTACACGGCCTTCGGCCTCATGCCCTCGCTGCTGCTCGCGGCCCCGGCGGTCGCCGTCGCCCACCTCGGCGGGGGCGCCCAGTGGACCCTCTCCACCTACGGCCTCCAGCGGCTCGTCCCCGACCACGTGCGCGGGCGGATCTTCGCCGTCGACTACGCCCTCATCACGCTCACGCTCACGATCTCGAGCCTGATCACGGCCTGGGCCTCGAGCGCGCTCGGCGAGCGCCCGACCGCGGTCGGCCTCGGCCTGACGGCCCTGGCCTACGCCGGGCTGTGGGCCTGGCTCACCACCGACGTCCGCTCCCGCACGGCCCGCGAGGGGCACGCGCGCGCCCCCGACGCGGAGCGCGCCTGACCCTACGCCTGCGAGCCCCCA
>CAZXJB010000032.1:0-11578 GCA_964640965.1 uncultured Actinomycetes bacterium
GCCGCCGACCCGCCGCTCGCCGAGCCGGTCGCGGGCGGCGCGGAGCTCGCGCGGACCCTCGCCCGCCTGCGGGCGGCCGACCGCGGGTCGGAGCTCGCCGGCCGCCTCCGCGACCTCGGCGGATAGACTGGAGACCCCGAGCGAGGAGCACGAGATGGAGACCGCGGTCATCCTCGAGGGCGCACGGACCCCGATCGGGAAGTTCCTCGGCGGCTTCACCGAGGTCCCGACCGTCGAGCTCGGCGTCCTCGCCGTGAAGGAGGCCCTGCGGCGGGCGAACGTCGAGCCCGAGCAGGTCGAGCAGACGATCATGGGCCACGCGCGGCAGGCCGGGTGCGGCCCGAACACCGGGCGCCAGGTCTCCGTGAAGGCCGGCATCCCGATCGAGGTGCCCGCCTACAACGTGAACATGGCCTGCGCCTCGGGCATGAAGGCCGTCCAGCTCGGCGCCCAGCAGATCATGCTCGGCGAGGCCGAGGTCGTGGTCGTGGGCGGCATGGAGAACATGACCCGCGTCCCGTTCCTCCTCGACCGGATGCGGACCGGGTACCGGCTCGGCGACGCCACGGTCTACGACGCGATGTACCGGGACGGCCTGCTCGACCCGCTCTCGGGGATCGTGATGGGCGAGACGGCCGAGAACCTCGTCGACCTGTACGGCATCTCCCGGCAGGAGCAGGACGAGTTCGCGCTCGAGTCGCAGCGCAAGGCCGAGGCCGGCAAGGCGCGCAGGGCCCTCGAGATGTTCCCCGTGGAGGCCCCGAACCCCAAGGGCAAGGGCACGATCGTGGTCTCCGAGGACGAGCACCCCCGCCCCGAGACCACCCTCGAGGCGCTCGCGAAGCTCCCGCCGGTCTTCCGCACGGGCGGCTCGGTCACCGCCGGGAACTCCAGCGGCCTCACCGACGGCGCCGGCGCCATGGTGCTCATGAGCGAGTCCCGGGCCAAGGCCGAGGGCCGCCCCTACCTCGCGCGCATCATCGGGATGTCCACCGCGGGCGTGCCGCCGGAGATCATGGGGATCGGCCCCGTGCCGGCCACGCGCAAGGTCCTGGAGAAGACGGGGCTCTCCCTGCAGGACATCGACTGCATCGAGCTGAACGAGGCGTTCGCGGCGCAGGTCATCGCCTGCGAGCGCGAGCTGAAGCTCGACCGTGAGAGGCTGAACCCCAAGGGCGGGGGCATCTCGGTGGGCCACCCGATCGGCCTGTCGGGGGCGCGCATCGTGCTCACGCTCGCCTACGAGATGCGCGAGATGGGGTACCACCTGGGCCTCGCGACGCTCTGCGTCTCGGGCGGCCAGGGGGCCGCGGTCGTGCTGGAGCGCGCCTGATGGTCCACGCGGTCGTCCTCATCCAGTGCGAGATCGACGAGATCCCGGAGGCCGCCGAGGCCATCGCCGAGCTCGAGGGGGTCTCGGAGGTCTACTCGGTGGCCGGCGAGTTCGACCTCGTCGCGATCGTGCGCGTGCCGAACCACGACGATCTCGCGCGGGTGATCCCCGGAGGGATCGCGAAGGTCCGCGGCGTCGTGCGCACGGAGACCCTCATCGCGTTCCAGGTCTACTCGCGGCACGACCTCGAGCGCCTGTTCTCGATCGGGTTCGAGCAGGCCTGAGCTACCGCACGGCCCAGGCCACGAGCGCCGCGATCACGACGAGGGCCGCGGCGAGGTACAGCAGGTCGCCCCGCTTGACCCTGCCCGGGCGCATCGCGTTGAAGCCCATCAGCCCAGCCGGTAGTAGCTCCGGAAGGTCCCCTCGGAGAGCCAGTAGAGGTGCTGGCGGACCGTGGAGGCGTAGGTGAGCGCCTCAACCTCGTCCCGGCAGGGCCGGATGGAGACCTCGCGACCCCCCGGATCCAGGATCGCCACGCTCCAGCCGGCCTCGCCGCGGCGGATGTCGACCGCGTAACGGTTGGCGAGGCCCACCTCGGTCATCGCTTCGTCGCTCCGTGCGCGTGGAGGCGCTCGAGCCGCTCGATGTGCGTCCGCAGGACCTCCAGGATCGAGTCCGCGTCGAGCACGAAGTCCGGCTCGAGGTCCGCGACCTTGCCGAGCGCATCTTCGAGCGCGGTGCCGGCCGCCTCCGCATCGCGCAGCGCATCGACCAGCACCACCGCGTAATCGGGCTCGAAGGGCTTGCCGTCCCAGGGACAGTCCCCGCCGCCGCGGATGACCTGGTCGACGAGGAACTCGCGCCCGCAGCGCCGACACGTTCCCTTGATCTTCACGCCGTCTCCTTCCTCACCGTCGTGGGCGCCGTGGTGGGCGCCGTCCCGCGCGCGCCGAGCAGCTCGACCACCCGCTCCGCGAGCTCGAAGGGGTCGACCGGCCGGACGAACCAGGCGTCGGCCCCCGACCACCGGGCGAGCCACACGTCCTGACGTCGCTCGAGCAGGATCACGATCGCGCCCCCGTAGCCCTCGGCGCGCAGCTCCTTCGCGAGCGCGAACGCGCCCGCCCGCGAGGCGATCTCGTCGGCGAGGACGACCTCGGGGCGCTCGGCCAGGGCGAGGCGCAGACCGCGCTCGCCGTCGGCCGCCTCGAGGAAGGAGACCTCCCGGCCGAGCCGGCGCTCGACGCCGCGGACCGCGAGCCGCGTGAGCTCGCGCGAGGCCGGATCCGGGGACACGAGCAGGACCTTCACGGCGGGCATCCTACCGGACGCGCCGCCGGACGCGGGGCTCGGACCCACCCGACTATCATGCCCGACGTGACGATCCCCACGTACCTCGATCACGCCTCCGCCACCCCGCTGTCCGAGCCGGCGCGCCGGGCGCTCATCGCGGCGCTCGATGCCGTCGGCGACCCCCTCCGCATCCACGCCGAGGGTCGCGCCGCCCGCCGCCTGCTGGAGGAGGCGCGGGCGCAGATCGCGGAGGCGCTCCACGCCCAACCCGACGAGATCGTGTTCACCTCGGGCGGCACGGAGTCCGTCACGCTCGCGATCTGGGGCGGCGTCCGCCCGATCCGCGAGCTCGGTCACCGTATCGTGACGAGCACCATCGAGCACCCCGCCGTCGGCGGCGTCCTGCACACGCTCGAGACCGACGGGTTCACCTCCGTGCTCGTGCCGGTGGATGCGGAGGGGCAGGTCGATCTCGACGCCTTCGCCGCCGAGGTCCGCAGGCCGGGGACCCTCCTCGCCTCGCTGCAGCACGCCAACCACGAGACCGGCACGATGCAGCTCATCGCCGAGGCGGGGCGCCTGTGCCGCGAGGCGGGGGTCCTGTTCCACACCGACGCCTGCCAGACCGTCGGGCGGCTGCCCGTCGACGTCTCTGCGCTGCCGGTCGACCTGCTCTCGCTCTCCGCCCACAAGTTCGGCGGACCTCCGGGGGTCGGGGCCCTGTACGTGCGTCGGGGCGTGCCCCTCGCCGCCTACCCGTGCGGCGACGACCGCGAGCGCCGCCGCCGCTCGGGGATGGAGAACGTACCGGGGATCGCCGCGATGGCGGCGGCGCTCGCGGCCGCCCTCGAGGACAGCGGCGACCAGGCCGCCCGCCAGTGGGCGCTCACGGCGCGTCTGCGCGAGGCCCTCGCCGAGATCCCCGGCGTGCAGGTCCACGGGCACCGCACCCAACGCGTGCCCCACCTCGTCGGCTTCTCGGTCGAGGGGCTCGACGCGGAGGTCCTCGCGATGGCCCTGGACGAGCGGGGGTTCCGCGTCGGGTCGGGGTCCAACTGCTCGGGGGCGCCCGACGAGCCCTCCCCGGTGCTCGAGCAGATGGGCGTCCCCGGCCGGGTCAGCTTCCGGGTCGGTCTCGGGCGCGAGACCGCCGCCGAGGACGTCGACCGCTTCCTCGCGGCGCTCGGCGAGCTCGTCGACGAGCTCCGTCGGGTGCACGCCGTCTCGGAGGCCGCGATGTCCCGCTATCGGCCCGAGCGCCGGAGCTAGGACACGGTCCAGGTATCGCCCGAACGCAGGAGCTTGCCGAGGTCACCGGGCCCGAGCCGCTCGGTCGCGAGCTTGATCTGCGCCTGGATCGCCTCCCCGTAGACCGGCCGCTCCACCTCCCGGAAGACCCCGATGCAGGTCGGCTCCGTGGGTCCGTGGCCCGCCGTGTGCGCGAGCGCGAAGGCGAGCGAGGGCCGGCCGCGCTCGTCGTGGACCACGATCCGATCGCGGAGCGTGTTCGCGACCTCGGTGATGACGAGGCGTCCGTTCTCGCCGACCGAGATGCAGCGACGCCCCTCGTCGAAGATGATGGGCTCGCCGTGGCGGAGCCGGATCTGGTTGTGGATCCCGTGCTCCTTCTCGCGCAGCATGTCGAAGGCGCCGTCGTTGAAGACGTTGCAGTTCTGGTAGATCTCGATGAAGGCGGAGCCCCGGTGCGCCGCCGCGCGACGCAGCACCTCCGTGAGGTGCTGGCGGTCGTTGTCGATCGAGCGCGCGACGAACGTCGCCTCGGCGCCGAGGGCGAGCGCGATGGGGTTGAAGGGGTGGTCCACCGAGCCGAACGGCGTGGACTTCGTGACCTTCCCCTCCTCGCTCGTCGGCGAGTACTGCCCCTTGGTCAGGCCGTAGATCTGGTTGTTGAACATCAGGATCTTGATGTTCACGTTGCGGCGGAGCGCGTGGATCAGGTGGTTGCCGCCGATCGAGAGCGCGTCCCCGTCTCCGGTGACCACCCACACGCTGAGGTCGGGCCGGGCCGTCGCGATGCCCGTCGCGATCGTCGGTGCCCGACCGTGGATCCCGTGCACCCCGTAGGTGTCCACGTAGTACGTGAACCGCCCCGAGCATCCGATGCCCGACACGAACACGATCCGATGGGGCGGGATGCCGAGCTCCGGCAGGAACGACTGCACCGTGGCGAGGATCGCGTAGTCCCCGCACCCCGGGCACCAGCGGACCTCGTTCTCGGTCGCGAAGTCCTTCTTCGTCAGGGTCCCGACGGCCGCCCCTCCACCGGTCCCCAGGGCCTGCTCGCTCACTCGTTCATCACCTTCACGATCGCCTCCTCCAGCTCCTCCGCGAAGAAGGGCTGGCCCTTGACCTTGGTCACCGACCGCGCGTCCACGAGGAACCGCCCGCGGATCAGCAGGGCGAGCTGCCCCATGTTCATCTCGGGGACGAGCACCTTCGGGTAGCGGCGCAGGACCTCGCCGGTGTTGCTCGGGAAGGGGTTCAGGTGCACGAGGTGGGCGGTCGCCACCGGCCGGCCCTGCTCGCGCACGCGTCGCGCGGCCGCCTGGATCGCGCCGTAGGAGGAGCCCCAGCCGAGCACGAGCACCTCCGCCTCCCCGCTCGGGTCCTCCGCCACGAGCGGGGGGATGTCCTCGGCGATCCCGGCCACCTTCGCGGCGCGGATCTCCGTCATCCGCTGGTGGTTGTCGGGGTCGTAGCTGATCTGGCCCGCCTCGTCCTTCTCGAGCCCGCCGATGCGGTGCTGCAGGCCCGGCGTCCCCGGCACCGCCCACGGTCGGGCGAGGCGCTCGTCCCGCAGGTACGGCATGAACTCCGCCCCCGCGTTCGGGGCCGTCGTGAAGCCGGGCTCGATCCGCGGGAGCTCGTCGACCTCGGGGATCCGCCAGGGCTCCGAGGAGTTCGCGAGGAAGGTATCCGAGAGCAGGATCACCGGCGTCCGGTACGTGATCGCGATCCGCACCGCCTCGAGGGCCACCTCGAAGCAGTGCGCGGGCGATCTCGGCGCGACCACCGGCATCGGCGACTCCCCATGGCGGCCGAACAGCGCGAGGAGCAGATCGCTCTGCTCGGTCTTCGTCGGCATGCCGGTCGAGGGCCCGGCGCGCTGCACATCCACCACGACGAGCGGGAGCTCGAGCGCGACCGCGAGCCCGAGCGTCTCCGCCTTGAGGTCCATGCCGGGGCCGCTCGTGCCGGTCACCCCGAGGTCGCCGGCGAACGACGCGCCGAGCGCGATCCCGGCCGCCGCGATCTCGTCCTCGGCCTGGAGCGTGATCACGCCGAAGTTCTTCAGCCGCGCGAGCTCGTGCAGGAGCTCCGAGGCCGGCGTGATCGGGTAGCTCGCGTAGAAGAGGCGGAGCCCGCTCCGCTCGGCGCCGGCGAGCAGGCCCCAGGCGAGCGCCGCCGCGCCCGAGATGTTCCGGTACGTGCCGGGCTCCGCCGGCGCGGGCTTGACCTCGTAGCGCTGCGCGAACAGCTCGGTGGTCTCCCCGAAGTTGTAGCCGGCCCGGAACGCGGCCACGTTCGCGTCGTAGATCTGCGGCTTGTCCCCGAACTTCCGCTCGAGCCAGCTCAGCGTGACGTCGACGGGCCGGCCGAACATCCATGAGACGAGCCCGAGCGCGAACATGTTCTTCGCCCGCTCGGCCTCCTTGCGGGAGAGCCCGAGCTCCTCGACGGCCCGGACCGTGATCGAGGTCATCGGGACCGGGTACACCTGGAAGCGCTCGAGCGAGCCGTCGGTGAGCGGGTTCGAGCGGTACCCCGCCTTCTCCAGGTTGCGCTGGGTGAACGCGTCCTCGTTCACGATGATCGTCGCGCCCGGCCGGATGAGCTTCAGCTCGGCCTTCAGGGCGGCGGGGTTCATCGCGACGAGGACGTCCGGGTGGTCCCCCGGGGTCTGGATGTCCTCGGACGCGAACTGGATCTGGAACGCCGAGACCCCGTGGACGGTGCCGGCCGGCGCGCGGATCTCGGCCGGGAAGTCCGGGAGGGTCGCGAGGTCGTTGCCGAGGACCGCGGTGGCGTTCGTGAACCGGTCGCCGGTGAGCTGCATCCCGTCACCCGAGTCCCCGGCGAACCGGATGACGACGTGATCCTTCTCGACGACGGGCTTGGTCATCTCCTCCGGCCGGGCCGGAGCCCGGCGAGCCTCCTTCCGATGTGCGCGGGCATCATCTAGCCTACCGCCTGCCGCCATGAACCCCCGGCCGCGAGCGGTAGCGTGAGGGCCGACCGACCATCGATCGAGGAGGACCGGATGAGGACGCGCAGGCTCGGATCGCAGGGCCCGGAGCTGTCGGTGATCGGGTACGGCGCCTGGGAGGCGGGCGCCGGCAGCGAGTGGGGCTCGGCCCCGCCCAGGGAGCAGATCGTGGCGGCGATCCGCACCGTCCTCGAGACCGGCATCAACTGGATCGACACCGCGGAGGTCTACGGCGACGGCCGCTCCGAGGAGCTCGTCGGCCTCGCGATCACCGGGCACCGGGACGAGGTCCTCATCGCCACGAAGGTCGCCCCCGAGCCCGAGGGGAGCGGCTTCCGCCCCGCGCAGATCCGCCGGGCCTGCGTCGACAGCCTGCGGCGGCTCCGCACCGGCCACATCGACCTGTACCAGCTCCACTGGCCCGACGAGACCGGCGTGCCGATCGAGGACACCTGGGGCGCCATGGTCGCCCTCGTCGAGGAGGGGATCGTGCGGGCCATCGGGGTCTCCAACTTCGACCGAGAGCTCATCGAGCGCTGCGAGGCGATCCGGCACGTGGACTCGCTCCAGCAGGAGCTCTCGATGCTCCAGCTCGAGCACCGCGAGCTCATCGCCTGGTGCGGCGAGCGGGGCATCGGGGTGCTCTCCTACGGCCCCCTCGCGTACGGGCTCCTCACCGGCGCCATCGGCCCCGACACCCGCTTCGACCCCACGGACTTCCGCTCGGGGGCCGGGGAGTGGGACTACTGGCAGAAGCTGTTCGCCCCCGGCAAGCTCGAGCGGAGCCTCGCGGTCGTGGACGCGATGCGGCCGATCGCCGAGCGGCTCGGCTGCACGGTCGGTCAGCTCGCGCTCGCCTGGAACGTCCACCAGCCGGGGGTGACGGCCGCGATCGCGGGCAGCCGCAACCCGGATCACGTCCGCGCGAACGCCGCCGCCGGGGACCTCGAGCTCGACGACGCCACGCTCGCGGAGCTCGAGCAGGCGCTTCGCCTCGGCCCGTCCTTCAGCTGAGGATCGCCCGCCCACCGTCTCGAGCTCGCGCGACCGTTGGTCATACGGCCGCGCTCGGGGTACCTTCGCGTGCATGCGGGACGCGATCGAAGAGCTGCTCGAGGAGCGGATCCTCCTGCTCGACGGCGCCTACGGGACCGCGATCCAGGCCCGGGGCCTCTCGGCGGCCGACTACCGGGGCGAGCGCTTCCGCGACCACCCGCGCGAGGTGGCCGGGGACCCCGATCTGCTGAACCTCACCCGGCCCGACGTCGTGGAGGACATCCACCGCTCCTACCTCGAGGCCGGGGCCGACATCCTCACCACGAACACCTTCACCGCCACCCGGATCGCACAGGCCGACTACGGGCTCGAGGAGGTCGTCGCCGAGATGAACCGGGCCGGCGCCGAGATCGCCCGTCGGGCGGCGGCCTCGGTCGACCGGCCGGTGTTCGTCGCCGGCTCGGTCGGGCCGACGAACCAGACCCTCTCGCTCTCGCCGCGGGTGAGCGACCCGGCCTACCGGGCGATCACCTTCGACGAGCTCGTCGAGGCCTACGCCGAGCAGATCGCGGCGCTGCGCGAGGGCGGGGTCGACCTCCTCCTCATCGAGACGATCTTCGACACCCTGAACGCGAAGGCCGCGATCGTCGCCGCCAAGGACGTGGCGCCCGAGCTCCCTCTCATGCTCTCGGTCACCATCACCGACCGGAGCGGTCGGACGCTCTCGGGGCAGACGATCGAGGCGTTCTGGATCTCGGTCGCCCACGCCGAGCCGCTCAGCGTCGGCATCAACTGCGCGCTCGGGGCGGCCGAGATGCGCCCGCACCTGGAGACGCTCGCGCGCATCGCGCCCGTGTACACGACCTGCCACCCGAACGCGGGTCTCCCCAACGCCTTCGGGGAGTACGAGGAGCGCCCGGAGACCACGGCGAAGTACCTGCGGGAGTTCGCCGAGAGCGGCCTCGCCAACATCCTCGGGGGCTGCTGCGGGACGACCGGGGAGCACATCTGTCAGGTCGCCCGGGCCCTCGAGGGCCTCCCACCGCGGCGGCGGCCCGCCCCCGAGCGCGTCACGAGCCTCTCCGGCCTCGAGCCCTTCCGGATCACGCCCGACACGGGCTTCGTGATGATCGGGGAGCGGCAGAACGTGACCGGCTCGGCGCGGTTCCGCCGCCTCATCGAGGCCGGCGACTTCCAGGGCGCGGTGGAGATCGCCGCCGAGCAGGTCCGCAGCGGCGCCAACCTCCTCGACGTGAACATGGACGCCGACCTCCTCGACGGCGTGAAGGCGATGACGACCTTCCTCAACCTCATCGCGACCGAGCCCGAGATCGCGCGCGTCCCGATCATGATCGACTCCTCGCGCTTCGAGGTCATCGAGGCCGGCCTGAAGTGCCTGCAGGGCAGGGGCGTCGTGAACTCCATCAGCCTGAAGGAGGGGGAGGCGGACTTCCTCGAGAAGGCCCGTCGGATCCGCCGCTACGGCGCCGCCGTCGTCGTGATGGCCTTCGACGAGCGGGGGCAGGCCGAGACCGTCGAGCGCA
The DNA here is from genome assembly GCA_964640965.1 of uncultured Actinomycetes bacterium. Classification (GTDB taxonomy): domain Bacteria; phylum Actinomycetota; class UBA4738; order UBA4738; family HRBIN12; genus HRBIN12. The sequence continues at coordinate 9,398 of CAZXJB010000032.1, forward strand.
AGGTCGAGATCTGCTCGCGCGCCTACCGCCTGCTCACCGAGGAGGCCGGGTTCGAGCCCGAGGACGTCATCTTCGACCCCTGCATCCTGGCCGTCGCGACCGGGATCCCCGAGCACGACGAGTACGCGAAGGCGTTCATCGAAGCGACCCGCATCCTGAAGGAGCGCTTCCCGCGCGCGAAGGTCTCGGGCGGCGTCTCGAACCTCTCGTTCAGCTTCCGCGGCAACGACCGGGTGCGCGAGGCGATGCACTCGGCGTTCCTGTACCACGCGATCCGCGCGGGCCTGGACATGGCCATCGTGAACGCGGGCCAGATCGCGCTGTACGAGGACATCCCGCCGGACCTGCTCGAGCGCGTGGAGGACGTCATCTTCAACCGGCGACCCGACGCCACCGAGCGGCTGCTCGCCTTCGCCGAGACGGTCAAGGGCGCGGGGACCACGCGCGCGGTCGACCTCTCCTGGCGCGAGGGAACGGTCGAGGAGCGGCTGCGGCACGCGCTCGTCCACGGCATCGACCAGTACATCGTCGAGGACACGGAGGAGGCCCGGAAGAAGTACGAGCGGCCGCTCGACGTCATCGAGGGCCCGCTGATGGACGGCATGCGGGTGGTGGGCGACCTGTTCGGCGCCGGCAAGATGTTCCTGCCGCAGGTCGTGAAGAGCGCCCGCGCGATGAAGAAGGCCGTCGCCTACCTCGAGCCGTTCATGCAGGAGGAGCGCGAGCGGACGGGCTCGGTCGGCTCCAGCCAGGGCAAGGTCGTCCTGTGCACCGTCAAGGGCGACGTCCACGACATCGGCAAGAACATCGTGGGGGTCGTGCTCGGCTGCAACAACTACGAGGTCGTCGACCTGGGCGTGATGGTCCCGCCGGACGTGCTGCTCGACGTCGCCGAGCGCGAGGGCGCCGACGTGGTGGGCTGCTCCGGCCTCATCACGCCCTCCCTCTCCGAGATGGTGAACGTCGCCCGGGAGATGGAGCGCCGAGGCCTGCAACTGCCCCTGCTGATCGGCGGGGCGACCACCTCGCGCCAGCACACCGCGGTGCGGATCGCCCCCGAGTACTCGGCGCCGGTCGTCCACGTCGTGGACGCCTCCCGGGTCGTGGGGGTCGTGTCGGACCTCCTCGACCCCGAGCGCCGGCGGCGGCTCGAGCGCGAGAACCTCGCCGAGCAGGAGCGCCTGCGCGCCCTCCACGCGGAGCGGGAGGCCCAGCCCCTGCTCCCCTACCGGATCGCGCTGGAGCGCCGGACGCCGATCGCCTGGCACCCGGACGACCTGCCCGCGCCGCCGTTCACGGGGACCCGGATCGTCGAGCCCGCGGTGGCCGACCTCCGCCCATACATCGACTGGACCTTCTTCTTCACCGCCTGGGAGCTGAAGGGGCGCTACCCGCAGATCCTCGAGCACCCCGAGCACGGGGCCGCCGCCCGGGAGCTGCTCGCCCACGCGAACGAGCTGCTGGACGAGCTCGAGCGCGACGGCGCGCTCGTCGCCCGCGGCGTCTACGGCTACTGGCCCGCGTGGAGCGAGGGCGACGACCTCGTGCTGGACCTGGGCGAGCACCGGGTCCGGCTGTCGATGCTCCGCCAGCAGGCCGACCACGGCGACGACCGGCCGAACCGCTCGCTCGCCGACTACCTCGCCCCGGCCGAGACCGGGCTCGTCGACCATCTCGGGGCGTTCGCCGTGACCGCCGGCATCGGGGCCGAGGAGCTCGCCGCCCGCTTCGAGGCCGAGCACGACGACTACCGCGCGATCATGGTGAAGGCCCTCGCCGACCGCCTGGCCGAGGCCTTCGCCGAGTGGCTGCACGAGCGCGTGCGCCGCGAGTGGTACGAGACGGGTCCGCCGATGAGCCTCGAGGACCTCATCGCCGAGCGCTACCGCGGGATCCGCCCGGCCTTCGGCTACCCCGCCTGCCCCGACCACTCGCGCAAGGCCACGCTCTGGGACCTGCTCGGGCCCGACCGGGTCGGGATCGAGCTCACCGAGCACTTCGCGATGCGTCCGGCCGCGAGCGTCTCCGGCCTGTACCTCGCGCACCCCGCCGCCCGGTACTTCAACGTCGGTCGCCTCGGCAAGGACCAGGTCGAGGACTACGCCGCCCGCTGCGGCGAGCCCCGCCGCGAGATCGAGCGCTGGCTCGCCCCCTACCTCGCCTACGACCCGGACTGAGCCG
>CAZXJB010000032.1:11678-21961 GCA_964640965.1 uncultured Actinomycetes bacterium
GCCGGTCCGTCGCTGGTAGCCTCTGCGGCCACATGGGCGCGTTCTGGCACTCGTTCTCGGACCTCGCCGCCCTGGAGCGGGACGGCGAGCTCGTCATCGAGCGGGGCGAGGGGGTCCACGTCTTCGACGAGACCGGCCGCCGCTACCTCGACGCCACCGCGTCCCTGTGGTACTGCAACGTCGGCCACGGCCGCGGGGAGATCGCCGAGGCGGCGGCGCGGCAGCTCCGGGCCCTGTCGGCCTACTCGACCTTCGGCGACCTCGCGAACCGACCCGCCCTCGAGCTCGCCGAGCGGGTCGCCGCGCTCGCGCCCATGGCCGACCCGAAGGTGTTCCTCACGAGCGGCGGCTCGGACTCGATCGACACCGCCGCGAAGATGGCCCGCCGCTACTGGCAGCTCCTCGGCCGGCCCGACCGCACCCTGTTCATCACGCGCGAGCGCGCCTACCACGGCATGCACATCGCGGGGACCAGCCTCGCCGGCATCGAGGCGAACGCCGCCGGGTACGGGACCTTCGTCGGCGACGTCGTGAAGGTCGCCTGGGACTCCGCGGAGGCGCTGCGCGAGGCGATCGCCCTCGCCGGCCCCGAGCGGGTCGCCGCCTTCTTCTGCGAGCCGGTCATCGGCGCGGGCGGGGTCTTCGCGCCACCCGAGGGGTACCTGCGCGAGGTGCGCGAGATCTGCCGCGAGACCGGCGTCCTCTTCGTCGCCGACGAGGTCATCACGGGGTTCGGCCGGTGCGGCGACTGGTTCGCGAGCCGCCGCTTCGACCTCGAGCCCGACCTCATCACCTGCGCGAAGGGCATCACGAGCGGGTACCTCCCGATGGGCGCCGTCATCGCCTCGCCCCGCGTCGTCGAGCCCTTCCGCTCGCCCTCGGCCGGGATGTGGCGCCACGGCTACACCTACGCGGGGCACGCCACGGTCGCTGCGGTCGCGCTCGCCAACCTGGACATCATGGAGCGCGAGCGCCTGCCCGAGCGCGCCCTCGCCCTGGAGTCCGACCTCGCCGCCGCCCTCGCGCCGCTCGCCGCCCACCCCCTCGTCGAGGAGGTCCGGGCCGGCACGGGCGTGCTCGCGGCCGTGCAGCCGGCGGCCGAGGCGCTCGCCGAGGACCCCTCGCTCCCCTCCCGGCTCGTCGCCGCCTGCCGGGAGCACGGGATCATGACGAGGGCGCTCGCGACCGGCGCGCTGCAGATCTCGCCCCCGCTCGTCCTGCAGCTGGAGGACCTGCGCGAGCTCGTCGACGGGCTCGCGGCCGCGCTCGACGCCGCGTCCTGACCGGCGCCGACTCAAGGCGCCTCGGCCGAGGCCGACACCTTCCCCAGAGCCATGCGCGTGGATGCCTTCGGGCACGCGGCCCCTGCAGAAGGCTCGGCCGCCGCGGGCGCGGCGGCCGAGCGCGGGGGATAGCCACCCGCGAGGAGTCTCGAGGCGCGGAGCCGGCACCGCGGTCACCGCGAGCCTTCCACCACCCCCTCCACGCTCGCGGGCTTACCTCCGGTATCGGCACGCGCCCGGGTCCGAACTTGAGCGCTGCGGCCGAACGGGTCCGCCCGATCCGACGGACGGGCTCTGCGGGGGCTAGTGGAACGAGTGGCCGCAGGCGCAGGTGCCCTGGGCGATGGGGTTCTCGATCGTGAACCCCGAGGCCTCGAGCGTGTCGACGAAGTCGATCGTGGCCTCGGTCAGGTAGGGGGCGCTCATCTTGTCCACGACGACCCGCACGCCGAACTGCTCCTCGGCCAGGTCCCGGTCGGTCACCTGGTCGTCCAGGTACATCGCGTAGCGCAGGCCGGAGCAGCCGCCGGGCTGGACCGCGATGCGGAGCGCGATGTCCTCGCGTCCCTCCTCCACGAGCAGCTCCTTCACCTTGCCCGCAGCGGCCTCGGTCAGCTTGATCATCTCCACGCGTCCTCCAGGCGTCCCGGCCGGCGTTCCGGCGCTCGTCGGCGGTCCCGGCCATTCTACCCGGGACCGGGGATGTTCCCTACCTCCCGGGTCGGATTTCCCGGAAGTCGGCGACCTCCGCGCCCGTGACGCGCCGCAGCTCCTTCGGGGTCGTGCGGAACACCGCGTCGGGCGTCCCCGCCGCCGCCCAGACCTCGGCGTAGGCGAGGAGGTCCGGGTCGAGGTAGGTGCGGATCCGGCTGGGGTGCCCGAAAGGCGGGGTCCCGCCGACCGCGAACCCCGTCGCCGCCCGGGCCTCCTCGGGGGTGGCCCGCCGGACCTCCGCGGCACCGACGAGCCCCGCGAGCTTGGCGGTGTCCACCCGGTTGGCCCCCGAGGTGAGCGCGAGCACCGGGCGCCCGTCCGCCACGAACACCAGCGACTTCACGATCTGACCGAGCTCGCACCCGACGGCGCGCGCCGCGTCCTCCGCCGTCCTCGTGCCCTCGGGGAAGCGCCGCACCTCCACCGGATGGCCGAGGACCGCCGCCGCCTCGAGGAACCGGTCGATCGCCCTCACGGGCCGAAGGGTAGCCGCTCGACGACCTCGGCCGCGAGGTCCGCCGCAAGGTCCTCGAGGGCGAGCCGCGCTTCGGCGAGCGCCCGCTCGGGCCCCACCCGCTCGGCGAGCGAGCGCACGCGCACGCCCTCGGGGTGGATCTCGGCCCGTCCGCACAGGACGACGGCGGGGACGCCGGCGCCCCGGGCCAGCTCGAGCACGCCCGCCGGGACCTTGCCCCGCAGGGAGCTCGCATCGAAGGCGCCCTCCCCGGTGAGGATCAGATCCGCCGCCCGGACCCGCTCCCGGAGCCCCACCGCCTCCATCACGAGCCCGGCGCCGGGCCGGAGGCGAGCGCCCAGGAACGCGACGAGGCCCGCCCCGAGCCCACCGGCCGCGCCGGCCCCGGGGAGGCCCCGAACGTCGATCCCGAGGTCCCGGTGGATGACGGCCGCGAGGTGCCCGAGCGCGCGGTCGAGGAGGAGGACCTCCTCGGGGCTCGCCCCCTTCTGCGGCCCGAACACCCGCGCCGCGCCCTGCGGTCCCGTGAGCGGGTTGTCGACGTCGCACGCCGCCTGGACGCGCGCCGACCGCGCGAGCGGGTCCAGTCCCGTCGCGTCGATCCGCGCGAGCCGGAGGAGGCCGGCCCCTCCCGGCCCCACCGGCCGGCCCTCGGCGTCCAGGAGCGCCACCCCGAGCGCCTGCGCCATGCCGGCGCCGCCGTCGGTCGTCGCGCTCCCGCCGAGGCACACCAGCACCTCCCGCGCACCCACCCGCAGGGCCGCGAGGATCAGCTCCCCCGTCCCCCAGGTGCTCGCCCGCAGCGGATCCCGCCGGGCCGGCGAGACGAGCTCGAGCCCCGAGGCCCGGGCCATCTCCACGATCCCGAGCGGGCCCGCCGGGGCCTGCGCGATCCCGAAGGCCGCCTCGACCTCGTCCCCGAGGGGCCCGCGCACGCGGGCGGTCCGCCGCTCGCCGCCGAGGGCCGCAAGGAGCGCGTCGAGCGTCCCCTCGCCCCCGTCGGCGAGCGGGACCTCCTCGAGGACGTCGTCCGGGCGGACCCGGCGCCACCCCCGCGCGATCGCGGCGGCCGCCTCCGGCGCGCTGAGCGTCCCCCGGAACTTGTCGGGGGCGACGAGGATCCGCATGCCCGTACGGTACGATTCCGCGCCGACCGTCGGCGTCGCGACGCCCGTCCGACGCCCACCGGAGACCCATCGACGAGGGAGCTGAGCGTGGAACGGACCCAGCTGATCGGCATCCTGCACGCGGAGCGCGCGCGCCTCGGCCGCACCATCCAGTACGCGGATCCGGCGGCCTGGGACGCGCCGAGCCCCTGCGAGGGATGGCGCAACCGGGACATCCTCGCGCACCTCGCGGCGCAGGATGCGGCCGCGGCCCAGCTCACAGGCGGCGAGCCCGCGACCGAGCTCGACGCCTTCCGCGAGGCGAACGGCGGCGAGCTGTGGGTGAGCGGCTTCAACGAGTGGGCCGTGCGGCTCCGGGACGAGGTGCCCGCTCGCCGGCTCGCCCTGGACTGGGGGCGGGCCGCCGACCTGCTGTGCGCCCGCGTCGCCGCCATCCCACCCGAGGAGTGGCCCCGCCGGCGGATCCCGTGGCTCGCGGGGGAGATCGCCGTCCGCTACCTCGTGCAGTCGAGGATCGTCGAGTGGTGGCTCCACGGGGAGGACCTGCGCGAGGGCACCGGGCAGGAGCCGAACCCGCAGCACTGGCCGGTCCACCTCACCTGCGACCTCGGCATCCGGATGCTGCCTTGGGCGCTCGGCCTCGCCGGCCTCTCCTTCCCCGGCGCGAGCGTGCGGGTCGACCTCTCCGGCATGGGCGAGGGCTCCTGGCACTGGGGGCTCGCGCCGGGCGAGACGCCCGCGGAGGACGAGAAGCCCGATGCCTGGATCGAGGGTCGAGCGCTCGCGTTCGCCCTGGTGGCCGGCCGACGGGTGCCCGGCGGGTTCTCCCTCGACCTCGGCGAGCTCGTGATCGGCGGGGACGAGGAGATCGCCCTCGCGGTCCTGGAGCACGTCCGGGCCTACGTGGACTAGCTAGCGCGTGATCACCAGGCGCCGGATCCGGCGCGGGCGGGCCCCGAACCGGTACTTGTACGCGTAGTCGCCCTTCAGGAGGTCGAAGGCGTTGCAGCCGGCCTCGATCGCGATGCGGATGTCCTCGGCCACGAGGACCATCCCGGGGGCGAGGCGCTCCCACGCCCGGTCGAACGCCGAGTTGTAGAGGGAGAAGGTCCCCTCGAAGCGGAAGCCGATCGTCCCGGCGATCTTCTCCTCCCCGATCTCGATGAAGGTGAGGTTGAAGATCCCGCGCGGCAGGAAGGCCTCGCCGAGCCGGCGGAAGAAGATCTCCATGCCCGGCTGCATGAACACGCCCTTCGGGCCCTCGCTCGTCCGGTGCAGCTCGACGAACCGGTCGAGGTAGGGGCGGAGGGTGTCCACGTGCGCGAGCGTCACGCGGTACGGGCCGCCCTCGGTCGCGAGCTTGCGGGCCTTGCGGCGGATCTCGTGGCGGAGCTTCGACGGCAGAGCCGCCAGGTACCCGTCGTAGGAGCCGGGCAGCGCGAGCAACGGTGCCACCCCGTTCTGGTCGTCCGCGACCTCGACCGCGAAGCCCTCCGCCGCGGCGGCCTCGGCGAGCAGGCCGAGCCAGGGGCGATCCTCGGGCAGGCCGCGGAGATCCGCCACGCGCCAATCCTCGCGCCGCTCGAGCGCGGCCAGGAGCTCCTTCGCAACCGCGGGCTGGAGCTCGGGCACCGCGACGGGACCCATGTAGTCCGTGACCTCCGTCCCGCCGAGGAACCGGAGCGTGTCGTCGATCCGCTCGAAGGCGACCGCGCCCACCTGCACCCCGTCCTCCACGGCGAAGGCGAGCAGCAGGTGCTCGGGGCGCGCCGCGAACTCCTCCCAGTAGAGCTTCAGGTACCCGGGCGTGTGGAAGAACGTCCCCGCCGGGTCGGCCGTGACCAGCGCCGACCAGTCCCGGCGGGTGAAGTCGCGGGGGTCCTCGGAGAAGACGATGTCCATGCGCTCGAACGGGTCGGGGAGGAACCCTACCAGCCGGCTCCGGGAGGACCTAGTGCGCGACCGAGCCGGCCGCCTCGCTCGCGCCGCCCTCGAGCGCCTCCTGGAGGACGTCCCAGGCGAGGACCGCGCACTTGATCCGGATCGGGTACCTCACGACCCCCTTGAGGGCGACGAGGTCGCCGAAGTCCTCCTCGGTGGGGTCGAGGTCCCCGGACATCATCGCCCGGAAGTCGTGGATGAGCCGCCGGACGTCCTCGAGGGACCTGCCGCTCACCGCCTCCGTCATCATCGAGGCCGAGGACTGGCTGATCGAGCACCCCTGGCCCACGAAGGAGACCTCGTGGACCTTCTCGCCCTCGGCCCGCACGAACACCGTGATCTCGTCCCCGCAGAGCGGGTTGTTGCGCGAGCACGTGAGCGAGGCCCCCGGCATCTCCCGCTTGTTCCGCGGGTTCTTGTAGTGGTCGAGGATCACTTCCTTGTAGATGTCGTCGAGCGCCAAGGTCCCCCCTCAGGATCCGAAGACGGCCTCGGCCTTGGCGAGCGCCTCGACCAGGGCGTCCACTTCCTCCGGCGTGTTGTACACGTAGAACGACGCTCGCGCCGTCGCCGGCACGCCGTATCGGCGCATGACGAGCTGGGCGCAGTGGTGGCCGGCCCGGATCGCGATCCCCTCCTCGTTCAGGATGGTGGCCAGGTCGTGCGGGTGGACGTCCTTGTACCAGAAGGACACGGCGCCGCCTCGCGCCTCGGCCTCGAGCGGGCCGATGATCCGCGCCCCGGCCTCCCGCAGGCGCTCCAGCGCGTAGGCGGTGAGCTCGCGCTCGTGGGCCGCGACGTTGTCCATGCCGAGCCCCTCGAGGTAGCGGATCGCCTCCGCGAGCGCGACCTCCTGGGCGATGTTCATCGTGCCCGCCTCGAACTTGTGGGGGGGCTCCTTGTACGTGGCCCGATCCGGGAACACCTCGAGGATCATCTCGCCGCCGCCGAGGAAGGGGTCCATCAGCTCCAGGAGCTCGCGCCGGGCGTAGAGGCCGCCCGAGGCCGTCGGCCCGAGCATCTTGTGGCCCGAGAAGGCGAGGAAGTCGCACCCGAGCGCACCGACGTCCACCCGGTGGTGCGGGACGAGCTGCGCGCCGTCGACGAGCACCAGGGCCCCGACCGCGTGCGCCGCCGCCACGAGCTCCTCCAGGGGGTTCAGCGTGCCGAGGGCGTTCGACATCCCCGTCACGGCGAGGATCTTCGTGCGCTCGGTGAGCAGGCCCTCCAGGTCCGACAGGTCGAGCCGGCCGTCGTCGGTCAGGGGCAGGTAGCGGAGCACGGCCCCGGTGTCCCGGGCCACGAGCTGCCAGGGGACGATGTTCGAGTGGTGCTCCATCTCGGTGAGCAGCACCTCGTCCCCCTCCCGGAGGAACCGCCGGCCCCACGCGTGGGCGACGAGGTTGATCGACTCGGTGGTGCCGCGGGTGAACACGACGCAGGAGGGGTCGGGGGCCCCGAGGAACGCGGCGACGGTCGCCCGGGCCCCCTCGTACAGCTCCGTCGCCTCCTCCGAGAGGAGGTAGATCCCCCGGTGAACGTTGGCGTTGTGGCGGGCGTAGAAGTCGGCCTCGGCCTGGATGACCTGGAGGGGCTTCTGGCTCGTGGCGGCCGAGTCGAGGTAGACGAGGGGCTTGTCGCCCACGGTGCGCTCGAGCACCGGGAAGTCCGCTCGGATCCGCGCCGCGTCGAGCGCGCCCGAGCGCTCCCTCGTCACCGACATCGGCCGTCCCTCACGTCGTCACCCCTACCTGCTCCTGCAGACCCAGCTCCCGCCGGATCTCCTCGTAGCCCTTCCGCTCGAGCTCGTGGGCGAGCTCGGGCCCGCCGGACATCACGATACGACCCCCCATCATCACGTGGACGTGGTCCGGGGTGATGTAGTTCAGGATCCGCTGGTAGTGGGTCACGAGCAGCACCCCGAGGTTCGGCCCGATGAGCTCGGCGACGCCCGTCGCCACCTGCCGCAGCGAGTCGATGTCCAGGCCCGAGTCGGTCTCGTCCAGGATCGCGATCTCCGGCTCGAGCACCGCGAGCTGGAGGATCTCGTTCCGCTTCTTCTCCCCGCCGGAGAAGCCCTGGTTCACGTACCGGTTCACCATCGCGTCGTCGACCCCGAGCAGCGCCATCTTCTCCTTCAGGTGCTTGCGGAACGCGAGGGCGCTGATCTCCTCCCCCTTCACCGCCTTGTAGGCGGTCCGCAGGAAGTTCACGACCGAGACCCCGGGGACCTCGACCGGGTACTGCATCGCGAGGAACAGACCGCGGCGCGCCCGCTCGTCGGCGGACAGACCCGTGACGTCCTCCCCCTTGAACAGGATCCGGCCCTCGGTCACCTCGTAGCCGGGCCGGCCCATGATCACGTTCGCCAGGGTCGACTTCCCCGAGCCGTTCGGCCCCATGAGCGCGTGGACCTCGCCCTGCCGCACCACGAGGTCGATGCCCCGCAGGATCTCCTTGCCCTCGACCGAGACCCGCAGGCCCCGGACCTCGAGCGTCGCCGCCTCACCCACCGTTCCTCACCTCGATCCAGACGTCGTCGTCATCCGTGGACACCTCGAACACCTCGACCGGCTGGGTCGCGGGCAGCGACCGCGGCCGCCCCGTGTCGAGGTCGAAGGTCGAGCCGTGCTTCGGGCATTCGATCGTGCGCTCCTCGGGGTCGAGCTCGCCCTCGGTCAGGTACTCGTGCGCGTGGGAGCAGATCGCGTCCACCGCCCGCAGACCCGCCTCCCCGAGGTCGACCAGGGCGATCTCCCGCCCGCCGGCCCGCACGAGGCGGACGGTCCCCGGAGCGAGCTCGGAGCGCGCGCACACCCGGTACCTGGTCACCTGGCGAGCTCCCGCTCGATCGCCTGGGCCACGCCCTCCCGGACCTCCTCCAGCGGGATCCGGTCCAGGACCTCCTGGAAGAACCCGAACACGATGAGGCGCTCGGCCTCATCCCGGGGGATCCCGCGGCTCTGGAGGTAGAACAGGGTCTCCTCCTCGACCGGCCCGACGCTCGCGGCGTGGCCGCAGCGGACGTCGTTGTTCTCGATCTCGAGGTTCGGGATCGCGTCGGCCTTCGCCCGGTCGGACAGCACGATGTTCCGGCTCGTCTGCATCGCGTCGGTCCCCCGCGCGCCCGGACGGACGTGCACCCAGCCGCTGTAGACCGCGCGGCTCTCGTCCCGGAGCGCGCCCTTGTAGAGGAGGTCGCTGTGACAGCCGGGGGCCACGTGGTCCTGCTCGGTCCGGTGGTCGAAGTGCTGGCGCCCGTCGGCGAAGAACACGCCGAGCATCTCGCTCGAGGCGCCCGGCTCGGCGAGCACGCTCTCCGCCTCGGCGCGCGCGAGCGAGGCGCCGAACCCGACCGCCACCGAGCGGAAGTCGACGTCCCGGGCGAGCCGCGCGCGCTGGATCCCGAGGTGCACCACCCCCGAGCCCCACTCCTGGATCGAGACGTACCGGACCCGGGACGCGGGGCCGGTGTGGATCTCGACCACGGCGTCGGAGAACGCCCGCCCGAGATCCGGGCTCGCGTAGCGATCGATGAAGGTCACCTCCGCGTCCTCCCCCACGACGAGGAGCGTGTGGGGGAAGACGGCGGCGCCGTCGGCGTCGAGCCACACGAGGGTCTGCAACGGCGCCTCCACCACGACCCCGTCCGGGACGTACAGGAACGTCCCTCCGGTGCGGAAGGCCCCGTGGAGCGCCGTGAAGCGCGTCCGCGAGGTCGGGACGAGCGCGTGCAGGTAGGGCTCGACCAGCTCGGGGTGCTCCGGGGCCGCGAGGTCGAGATCGGTGAAGATCACGCCCTTCGCCGCGAGCTCCGGATCGAGGTGGGAGACGGCGACCGTCGAGTTGTGCTGGATCTGGAGGCCGGCGCGCTCCCCCACCGAGCCCGCGGCCTCCAGGATCGCCTCGTCGACGCCGTCCAGGTTCTCGGCCGCCCGGCCCGCGACGAAGGGCGTGAAGGTGAGCTCGAGCCCGGACAGGTCGGTGTAGCGCCACTCCTCGGTCTCCTGCGAGGGGGTCGGCAGGGCGAGGAACTCCGCGAACGCCTGCTTGCGCAGGGACTCGACGAAGGGCGGTGCCGCGGCGAGGGCGGCGAGCGCCTCCTCGTCGAAGGTCGTGGTCGCGGTGGTCATGGCGGAATCCTACCAAGGGGGTCGGATTCGCGGCCCGCGAGCGCCGGGCCGCGGTGGGGCGGGCCCCGTTAGCCGACCGCCCCCTCCATCTGGAGCTCGATCAGGCGGTTCAGCTCGACCGCGTACTCCATCGGGAGCTCGCGGGTGATCGGCTCGATGAAGCCGTTCACGATCATCGCGGTCGCCTCGGGCTCCGACAGGCCACGGCTCATGAGGTAGAAGAGCTGGTCCTCGCCGACCTTGCTCACGGTGGCCTCGTGGCCGAGCGCGGCCGTCTCCTCCTCGACCTCGATGTAGGGGTACGTGTCGGAGCGGGATTCCTCGTCGAGGATCAGCGCGTCGCAGCGCACCGTGCTCTTCGCGTGGTGGGCGTTCGGCTCCACCCGGACGAGACCCCGGTAGCCGGTGCGGCCGCCGTCCTTCGACACGGACTTCGACGTGATCACGCTGGTCGTGTGCGGGGCCGCGTGGATGGCCTTGCCACCGGCGTCGGTGTGCTGGCCGCGGCCGGCGTACGCGACCGAGAGGATCTCGCCGCGAGCGCCCCTGCCGAGCAGGTAGATCGACGGGTACTTCATCGTCACCTTGGAGCCGATGTTCCCGTCGATCC
>CAZXJB010000033.1:0-21383 GCA_964640965.1 uncultured Actinomycetes bacterium
CTCCGGCCCGGCGCCCCTCGGTGTCCCTCTTCGGCTCAGCTCGCCTGCGACGTCACCTCCGTCACATCACGGCAGGCCGCCGGTGTGGCAGCTGATGCACAGCGCGTCCGGGTACTGGATCAGGAACGCGCCGTTCGTCGAGGTGTGGGGGAAGTCCCCCGTCCCCGCGGGCGTCCCCGAGGGGTTCCCGTGGCACGCGGTGCAGCCGGTCGGGTGGTTGTGCATCGTGCCGCCGAACTCGGACGGCACCCGCGACGGGTGGCACGCCCCGCACCACTTCGCCACGTCGTGGCTGTACTTGTCGGTCCCCCAGCTCTTGGGAGCCGAGTACGTGTGGTTCGGGAACTCCGACAGGAGCTTGTACCCGTACAGGGAGACGAGCTGCCCGTCGGTGTCGGTCACCTGGGCGTAGGCGCACGTGCCGACCGGCACCGTGTCCACGTCCCCGGCGACCGGCGTCACGGTCTGGGGAGCGCCGCCGGAGAGGTCGCACACCTCCCAGACCGCCGGGTCGGTGTCCAGGTGCAGGAACACCTGCTTCCAGCTCGACGCGTCGGGCGGGTCCCACCAGATGATGGTGTTCTCTGCCCAGTTCTCCACGTGCATCGTCGCCGGGTCGCCCGTGGAGTCGGTCGTGAGCACCTTCTTCGCGTTGGCCAGCTGACCGAACTCACCGTGCGGCGTGTGGCAGCTCGCGCAGTACAGGCCGCCACCGGTCGCCACCTTGGTGTTGGCCGGGGTCGTGGCATCCGTCGGCGGCGGGCCGCCGCTGTACTTCCACGAGTAGGCCCAGTCCGAGAGCGTCATCGTGACGGTCTCACCGGGCGGCGTGGAGGCGCCGATCCCGTGCCACGCGTTGCGGCCGGTCGTCACCGTGTACGCGGCCCGCGCCGCGGTCGTCCCCGGGGTCGCCGGGTTCGCCGGCTCGAGCGGCTGGCGTGCGCCCGTTCCCGCGGGGGAACCGATCGCCGGCAGGCCGTGACACGTGTTGCACGTCGCGGTCACGGTCGCCGACGCGAGCAGCGCGTAGTCCGCCAAGGCGTCGTGCACCTCGTGGCACTGCAGGCAGTAGTTCGTGCTGGCCGAGTACCCGCCGTGCGGCGAGATGTCCGACCCGACCGGGTCACCCAGCTGCGGCGGGGTCGGGCCGTCCGCCGCGAACGCGGCACCGCCGAGCGCGAACACGACGATGGCCACGAGGGCCGCCACCATCCCGGCCCGCCTCATCGTGTCGATCCGCATGACTCACCCCCTTTCCCGCGGAGCTCCGCTGCTTCGTGTCCGTTCCTTGCTCGCAACGTCTCCCGCAAACCCCCCTTCCACGGTCCGAAATTGCCATTTCTCGTGGCTCTGCGCCGTCACTGTAGGGCGGCGGTCTCACCGCGCGGAGGGTCCAGAGGTCCCGGACCCGAAGGGACCCTCAGGGCGTTCCCCGCGGACGAACAGGACCGGAACGGTCTGCTTTCAGATGGCAACGACAATGCCGCCGGAAGACCGGGGTCGCCTGGGCCCTTCGGCCGTGTCCGCGGCTGGCCCGCGGGCGTACCGTCTCATCGAGATGGGCGCGCGCCGCTTGAGCACGTACCTGGCGCTCGCGGCCCTCGCCGTCGCCCCCGGGCTGCTCGCAGGGCTCGGGGCATCGCCGAGCCCCGCCGCGATCGCGCTCGGGACCCAGGAGACCGTCGGGCACGTGCGGCTCGCGGGGCTCACCCTCTCGGCGGCGAGGGTCGCGGTGTGGCGGAAGGTGCCGCCCCCGCCGACCGGCCTGCGGGTCGTCGCCGCGGAGGAGAACACGCTCACGTGGGACCCGAGCCCGGCCCCCGACGTGGTCGGCTACCGGGTCTACCGGGCGAGCGCCGCAGTCGGCCCCTACGACCGCATCGGCTCCGCGGACGCACCGCCCTTCATCGACAGCCCGCCCGCCCTCGGGATCGTCTGGTACCGCCTCACCGCGGTGAACGCGAAGGGCCGAGAGGGGCCGCCGAGCCAGCCCGTCTCCAGCGACGACGTCCACATGAGCGAGGTCGTCGGCCCCGAGGGCGGCGCGCTCGAGCCCACGACCGGGACGGTCCGCCTCGAGATCCCGCCGGGCGCCGTGCCGGAGCCGGTCCCGTTCACGATCGACCAGCTCGAGGCGCCTCCGCCGCCCGGGGTGAACCGGGTCGCGGTGAGCCGCAGCTTCGACATCGGCCCGGAGGGGCTCACGTTCCTCCTCCCCGCGACCCTCACGCTCCGGCTCGACGTCCCGCCGGGGTACCCGCTGCCGCGCGCCTACCCGGAGGACACGACGTGGGTGCAGTACTGGGGCGGCTCGGAGTGGCTCAGCCTGCGCGACGCCGTCGTCGACCGCGAGCACGGGACGGTCCGCGTGAGCCTCACGCACCTGTCGACCTACGGCGCGAACGGCGTGACCGAGCCCCACGGCGGCTACTCGAGCCAGACCCAGCTGTGCGGCTACTGCCACACGTCGCACCGCGCGCCGGGACCGAACCTGCATCCGTACCCCACCGAGCGGGAGACCTGCTACCAGTGCCACGACGGCACCGGCGCCAGCACCGACATCCGCTCGGACTTCGGCGAGGGCGAGATCGGGAGCTCGACGAAGGCCTCCTACCACCCCGTGCCCGCGC
The DNA here is from genome assembly GCA_964640965.1 of uncultured Actinomycetes bacterium. Lineage (GTDB taxonomy): Bacteria > Actinomycetota > UBA4738 > UBA4738 > HRBIN12 > HRBIN12. Next base: position 2,631 of record CAZXJB010000033.1, read on the forward strand.
CGCGCGACGGGTTCTCGCTCGTCTGCGGCGACTGCCACACGCCGCACCGGCTCCGCACCGAGTACACGTTCCTGCTCCGCGTGTGGGACGGGACCGCCTACCGCTACTCGACCGCCGCGGAGCCCATCGGCGACGCCTTCTGCACCACGTGCCACGGCCCGAGCTCCCCGTACCCCGCCCCGCTCGGCGACCACACCGCGTTCGAGACGAGCGCGCACGGCACGGACCCGGACATCCCCCCGCCGCCGCCGGGGGCGACCGGCGCGAGCAGCGGGATCCGGTGCCTGGCCTGCCACGCGCCGCACGCCTCGGACCATGCCCGACTCACGCTGAGCAAGGAGGAGGGGCTCTGCTACACCTGCCACACCCAGGCGGACCCGAACACCTCAGGCGGCAGCAACCCGTACCGGGCGTTCACGGTCGCCGCGAACGACTACGTGGCGGACGGGAACGGCGTGCGGCTGTTCCACCACCCGGTCTCCGACGCGGACCAGCCCGGCGGCGCCCGGCGCGTCGAGTGCGCCTCGTGTCACAACCCCCACCTGGTCGACGCGGCCGACGGACCCACGACGAGCAAGGTCTCCGATCCCGCGAACACCGGGCAGGACTTCCTCCTCACCTGGCAGGACCCGGACATGAACCGCGGCACGATCACCGCGTTCTGCACGAGGTGCCACGTGAGCCCCTCGACCACCGAGCCGATCACGGCGGGAACGTGGGTCCCCTACACCATCCGGATGGTGAACGACACCGGCCCGAACAACGTCGGGAACAGCACCCCGCACGACAAGTTCACCCTCGCCGAGTGGAGCTCGAACACGGCCGAGCACGGGGGGAACGCCGGGGCGAACGCGCTCGCCTGCACGGCCTGCCACGACTTCCACGGGTCGTCGAACGCGTACCTGCTCCGCGAGCGCATCGTCAGCCCCTTCGACGGGACCGTCGGCACGATGACCGGGTGGCAGGCCGACCAGGGCGTGGCGAACGACTGGCAGAAGATCCAGGGCTTCTGCCTGACCTGCCACCCCTCGCGCGGCACGAACCACGGCAAGGGCAAGGAGTGCATCCAGTGCCACTACCACACGAGCGGCAAGCTCTGAGGCCCGCCGCTCGGCCCGCAGGCCGCCGGTCCGTGCGCCGCACCCGGTGACGCGGCGACGCTCGGCCCCTCCGCGGAGGGACCCCCGACCCATGGGCGACGCAGGGCCGAGGGGCAGGATGGGGGCGTGATGGGCTCCGCTCCGAGGGACGCGGCCGGGCGCGCTGCGGCGCGGTCCCGGGGATCGACCACCGGGTTGGTCACGGCCGTCCTCGCGCTCACGCTGATCGTCCTCACGCTCGGCGGCGCGGTCGTCGCCGTGAAGCTCCGCGGCGACGCGGCGCCCCCGCCGACCACGGCGCAGGGCCGGGTCGAGCAGCTCGAGCGGGCCGTCGCTGCCGATCCGGAGGACCCCGTCGCCCGCACGGCCCTCGGGCTCGCCTACGTCGAGGCGGGAGAGACGGAGCGGGCCATCGCGAGCTTCGAGGAAGCTCTGCGCCTGGACGAGGGCAACTGGGTCGCCGCGTACCAGCTCGGGCTCCTGCTCGCCGAGCGCGACCCGGGCCGGGCGGCGGAGCTCCTCGCCCGAGCCGCGAAGGGGGCGCCGCCCATGTCGAAGGCCGGGCCGCTGGTCGCCCTCGGGGACCTGCAGCTGCGCGCGGGCGACCCCGAGACCGCGAAGGCCTCCTACAAGCGGGCGGTGGCGGACGTCCCGTACCTGCTCGACGCGCACCTGGGTCTCGCCCGAGCGCTCGAGGCGCTCGGAGACCGAGCCGGCGCGCTCCGCGAGTACGAGCAGGCCCAGCGCTTCGACCCCCAGAACCCCGAGATCGCGCAGGCCATCGAACGCCTGCGCGAGCAGACCTGAGGACGAGGAGACGTCGATGGCCACGCGACCCCTGCAGGAGGAGATCGGGGACCAGGTCCCACCGGGCGAGGAGCGCGAGGATCGCTCGACCCGTCGGCTCCTCGTGGCGATGCTCATCATCCTCGGGGTGGCGGCGGTCGCCCTCCTCGGACTCCTGCTGTGGCTGCTCCGGCCCCAGCCCGCCGGGCCGGGGCCGAGCGGGCCCGCCGGGTACCCGATCCGCGTCGTGACCGAGATCACCGGCCACGGCACCGCGCCGACGGACCTCATCCGGACCCCCCTCGGGGTGGCCTTCGACGCCGAGGGGAACCTCTGGATCGCGAACACCGGGCAGTCGCGGGTGGACGTGTACCGGCCCGACGGGACGTTCCTGCGCTCGGTCGGGGCGACGCCGGGGCCCGGCGCGCTCTACACCCCGTACGGGATCGTCCAGGACCCGGACACGGGGCGCGTGTACGTGGCCGACTACGCCGCGCGCTCGGTCCTCGTCTACTCCGAGACCGGGGCGTACGTGGACCGCTTCCCGGCCGCCGACCAGGACCCCGAGGTGTTCGGCCCCGACGGGTTCACCCCCTACGACGTCCAGGTGATGGGCGGGCGCCTCGTGGTCTCGAGCAACGACGGCCTGTACTTCTTCGACGACGAGGGCCACGTCGTGGCCCGTTGGGGCTTCACGTACAAGGGTGAGAACGTCCGCGGGGTGGAGGTCGGGATGTTCAACTTCCCCGACGCCTTCGTCGTGGACGAGGCGAACGGGCGGGTGTACGTCGCCGACACGCTGAACCGTCGGGTCGTCGCGCTCGACGCGGACGGGCGGTGGCTCTGGGTCTCGGGCCTGCCGGACGCGAAGGGGCGCATCCGCGGGTTCTGGCAGCTGCCGCGGGGGATCGAGCTCGGACCCGACGGCAACCTCTACGTCGTCGACACCTTCCGGTTCGACCAGAAGGGCATGGGCACCGGGCACATCGTGGTGCTCTCGCCCGAGGGCGAGCTGCTCTCCGAGTTCGGGCGGGCCGGGAACGGGACCGGCGAGTTCAGCTTCCCCGAGCACATCGCGCGCAGCCCGGTGGACGACCTGTGGGCGATCGCCGACCGCGAGAACCAGCGGGTCGTCGTCTTCCGCCTCGTGACCCCGTACCCCAAGGTCGACGACCTCCAGGCCCCGAAGTACGAGAAGGGCTTCTCGCGGCCCGAGGACGTCTGGGCGACGCCCTCGCCCGCCCCGTCGCCCGCGGCCTGACGGAGCGCCGGAGGTCCGGGGAGTAGTCCGTCTCAGACTAGCTGAGGTCGGCGAGGGCCTCGCGCGCGGCCTTGCGGATGCCCGTGACGAACGGGACCTCCTCCTTCGTGAACCGGCGCGCCTGCGCCTCCCGGAGGGCCCGGATGCAGTCCACGATCCGGTCGAGCTCGTCGGCCTCGAAGGCGAGGATCCACTCCCAGTCGCTCAGCCCGAAGGCGCTCGTCGTGTTCGCGAGCACGTCGGGGAAGCGCCGACCGATCTCGCCGTGCTCGGCGAGCATCGCGGCGCGCTCCTCCCGGGGCAGGAGGTACCACTCGGGGGTCCGGACGAACGGGTACACGTTCAGGTATCGCCGCGGCGGCTCGCCGCGGACGAACGCCGGCTGGTGGTCGGCGCTGAACTCGGCGGGCTTCACGACGCCCAGGAACGACCAGGCCTGCGTGAGCGTGCGCCCCACCGCCGTGCGCCGGAAGGCGACGAGCGCGTCCTGCACGGCCTCGGCGCTCGGGCCGACCAGCCACAGCATCAGGTCCGCGTCGGCCCGGAACCCGACGGTCGAGTAGACCCCGCGGACGGTGAGGCCCCCCTCCCAGCTCGCGAAGAGCGCCTCCACCTCGCGCGCCCCGGCGTCCAGGTCGAGGGCGGACGAGGCGGCGGTGCCCTTGAACACGGGGTACAGCGTGTAGACGGCGTCGGTCATCGGCTCGCTCCTGCTCGCATCTCGGGGTCCCTCCAGGCTACCGGTCCTCGGCGGGAACCAGGCCCTCGCGCGACCCGCGCTCGGTCGCCTCGTGCACGAGGGCCACCAGGCGCTGCAGCGTCTCGGGCGGGGTCTGGGGCAGCACGCCGTGGCCGAGGTTGAAGATGTGCCCGGGCCTGCCGCCGGCCCGCTCCAGCACGCGCAGCGCCTTCGCGCGGACCGCCTCCCAGGGGGCGAGGCACGCGGCGGGGTCGAGGTTCCCCTGGATCGCCCGCTCGGGCCCGATCCGCTCCCACGCGCGGTCGAGCGGCACCCGCCAATCCACCCCCACCACCTGCGAGCCCGCGGCGGCCATGAGCCCGAGGAGCTCCCCCGTGCCCACGCCGAAGTGGATCGCCGGCACGCCGAGGTCCGCCAGGGCCTCGAAGACCCGGCGCGAGTGGGGCAGGACCGCGCGCTCGTAGTCCTCCGGCTCGAGCGCCCCGATCCACGAGTCGAACAGCTGCACCGCCCGGGCGCCGGCGGCGACCTGGGCCCGCAGGTGCGCGACGCACACCTCCGCGAGCGCCCCCATGAGCCGATCCCAGACGGCGGGCTCGCCCAGCATGAGCGCCTTCGTCCGCGCGTGGTCCTTCGACGGCCCGCCCTCGACCAGGTACGAGGCGAGCGTGAAGGGCGCGCCGGCGAACCCGATCAGCGGCACCTGCAGCTCGGCCACGAGGAGGCGGATCGCCTCGAGCAGCTCGGGCTCGTCGGCCTCCGGCTCGAGCGGCCGCAGGCGCGCGAGGTCGGCCTCGCGCCGGATCGGCTCCTCCATGACGGGGCCCTCGCCCTGGGCGACCCGGATCGGGAGGCCGATCGCGGCGAGCGGGACCATGATGTCGCTGAAGACGATCGCGGCATCGAGCGGCATCCGCCGGAGCGGCTGGAGCGTGAGCTCCACGACGAGGTCGGGATGCCGACAGGTCTCGAGGATGTCGCGCTCGCCGCGCAGCCGGCGGTACTCCGGCAGGTAGCGGCCGGCCTGGCGCATGAACCACACGGGGGTGCGGTCGGTGGGCTCGCGGCGGGCGGCGCGGAGCAGGCGGTCGTTCACGCGGGCCAGCATACGGGGCCCGGCTCGAGGACCGGCCTCGGGCGCGCGTCCGAACGCGGGTAGGCGAACGGCCCACGGGCCATCGGTCCTTCGCTCCCTGCCGCACGGCATCCGCCGCACTAGCGTCGGAGGCGAGATGGCGCTCGAGCACGCCCGCTCGACGGGGACGCGTGAGCCCGGCCTCCCGAGCGATGCCGCTGCTCGCGACGGGAGCCTTAGGGTCCGGACCCGAGGGCACCCCTCGGGTCTCCGCTCCGGGCCTGGGGCCTGGGCCCGAGGAGGCCTGAGGCCTGAGCCCGAGGACGATTTCGGGTCGCCGTGGCCCGCGCGGGGGTTGTCCGCCCGATACACACCTCGGCCCGCCGCTCCTAGCGTGAGCATCGAGGAACGCGATCGAAGGCAAGGAGGTCGCGACGATGTCTCAGCGAGCGGCAGCGGCGGCGTCCCACCGGGGCGCGGTGCAACGGTACGCGGGGACCGAGATGTGGGTCCTCGCGCTGGCGACGATCGTGCTCGCGATCGGGGCCCTGCTCATCGTGATGTGGAAGCCGGAGGCGCTCGGGCTCGCGCTGCTCGCGGGCCTGGCGGCGCTCGGCGCCCGCGCCCTGTACACGAAGGTCAAGGAGTCGGCGCGCAAGCGGGCCGAGGCCAGCTCCGCCGTAGCGAACGCGGGCCTTGCCATCGCGGCGGTGTCGATCGCGCCGCTGCTGCTGTTCGCGTTCCTCTGGGCGGCGCTGCTCGTGCTGCTCGGGGTCATGTGGATCCTGAGCGCGCTCGGCGTGATCTGACCCGGTCCGGGCCGACCCCTGTCCGGAGCCGCCATCCGTCCGGATGGCGGCTCCGCGTGCTCCGGACCCTCCGCGGTCTCGCGGTCCTCGCGCTCGCCGCGGCCGCGACGGCCATCCCCGGGGTCGCGAGCGCCCAGGAGGCCTCCCCCTCACCCCCGCCGGCGCCCCAGCCGCCCCAGACGAACGAGTGCGTCGGCTGCCACGCGATCCCGGACATCGTGTGGGCCGACGACGGCCGGTACCGGCCCGGCCTGCTCGTCACGCGGGAGGAGCTCGCCGGCAGCGTGCACGGCGACTTCGCGTGCACCGACTGCCACAGCGCCCTCGGCGCGACGATGCACGCCCGCCGCGACGCGGCCCGCGACTCCTGCGCGCGCTGCCACGAGGAGCAGGCCGCCCAGTACGAGCAGGGGTACCACGGCCCGCCCGGCGTCGCCGACGCGGTGCCGAAGCCGACGTGCGTCACCTGCCACGGATCCCACCAGGTGCAGGTCGCCGAGACGCGGGACTTCGTGCACCGGGCGAGCGAGCAGTGCGCCCGGTGCCACGAGCAGATGGCCGAGCGCTTCCCCGGCGGCAACCCCTTCGGGATGGACACCCATCTCGCCGGGGTCGAGGTCGCGACCTGCGCCGACTGCCACGGCTCCCACCTCGTGCTCCCGGCCGAGGATCCGCGCTCGCCGGTGAACGAGGCCAACATCCTCTCCACCTGTCGGCGGTGCCACACGAACGCGCCGCCGAACTTCGTCGACGTGCAGATGCACATCCCGCGCGGCGCGATCCCCGACGACCCGCGCCTGCGGGTCATCACCATCTACATGCTGACGCTCTTGATCGGGACCTTCGCGTTCTTCGGGTACCTCACGATCCTCGGGATCCGCTTCGAGCTGCGACGACAGGCCGAGCGGGCCCACGAGCGTGAGGCGGGAGGTGTGCTGTGAACGTGACCGTCGTGCCGGCGCGGCGGGCGCGGGAGACCCTCGTCGTCCGCCGCTGGTCCTGGTGGGCGCGGGCGACCCACGCGCTGCTCGCGCTCTCGGTGTTCGGCCTGATCCTGACGGGGATGCCGATGCACTACGCCGACGCCTTCTGGGCCGAGCCCCTGCTGTGGCTCTGGCGGGGCGAGCGGGGCGCCGCGGCGGTGCACAAGGTCTGCGCGGTCGGGTTCCTCTCCTCGGCCGCGATGCACGTGCTCGGCATGCTCGCGGCGTGGGCGACCGGTCGGTGGCGGCTGCGGTCCTTGCTCGAGGAGGACTCGATCCTCCCCCGCTGGCGCGACGTCCGGCAGGTGGGCGAGTTCATCCGGTACCTGAAGGGCGAGGGTCCGCGGCCGCGGTTCGCGCGGTTCACGTTCTGGGAGAAGTTCGACTACCTCGCCGAGGTCTGGGGGCTGCTCATCATCGGGCTCACCGGGCTCGTGATGTGGTTCCCGGGGACGTTCCTCGTCTTCCTGCCCGGGTGGCTCGTGAACGCGGCCCGGATCTTCCACTCCTACGAGGCGATCCTCGCGATGGGGTTCCTCTTCACCGTGCACTACTTCAACACGCACCTGCGCCCCGAGGTGTTCCCCGTGGACGAGGTGATCTTCACCGGGAACATCCCGCTGCACGAGGTGCGCGAGCGGTACCCCGGCTGGTACGAGCGGGTGGCGGGGAGCCCCCACGTGTTCCGCGCCCGCACGGGGACGGGGTGGATGGCGCTGCTCATCAGCGGCTTCTACCTCTCCGTGGGGTTCGTGATCCTGATGCTGGTGATGACGACGGCGGCGCTCGAGGCGGTGCGGTACTTCGGCTGGCTCCTCACCGGGCGGGGGTGAGGGCGCGGGCGGCGGGGCCCGGGGGATCGGCGGGGGCTCGGCGGCGGCGTCGTCGGCTATGAACACGTTCACGACCATCGGGCGGCCCACCGCATCCGGCCGGCAACCCCTCGTCAGCATCGTCGGCCGTCGTTCCAGGCAAGGGGTTGACGCGGGGGTGGGGCGAGCGCGTCACCGGTCGTGAACGCGTTGACGAGGCGGGCCGGAGCGCCGAGGGCGCGACCGGAACGCCGAGGGCGCGGACCGGCGCCTTCCCTCTCACGCCTCGTCGAGCTCCCTCACGCCTCGTCGAGCCCGATGATCCCCTTGCGGATCGCGTACTTCACGAGCTCGGTCCGGTCGTGCATGCCGAGCTTGCGCATGAGGTTCGCCCGGTGCGCCTGCACCGTCTTGATCGACAGGAACAGCTTGTCGGCGATCTCGCGGTTCGTGAGCCCCTCGGCGATGAGCTTGAGGATCTCGCGCTCGCGGTCGGAGAGCGTATCGAAGGACGTCTCCTCGCCCTTGGCCACGCGCGCGAGGTAGTCCTTGATGAGGAGCTTGGCCACGCTCGGGTGGAGCACCGCCTCGCCCTGGTGCGCGCGCTTCACGGCCATGATCACGTCCTCGGCCGGGGCGCGCTTCACGACGTAGCCGGTCGCCCCCGCCTGGAGCATCTGGAAGACGTAGCCCTCGGAGTCGTGGACGGTGAGGGCCACCACCTGGGTGTTCGGGTGCGACTCCCGGATCCGGCGGGTGGCCTCGAACCCCGAGAGGCCCGGCATGCCGATGTCCATCAGCACGACGTCGGGCTCGAGCTCGCGCACCTTCTCGATCGCCTCCTCGCCCGAGGACGCGACGCCGACGACCTCGAGCTCGGGATCGGTCGCGAGGACCATCCGGATCCCCTCGCGCACGATCTCGTGGTCGTCCACCACCAGCACCTTCACGCGGCCGTTCATGTCTGCTCGCCACCTTCGTCCGCTCCGGCCGGAGCGGCCTCACCCCCCTCGGGCAGCGGGATCTCCGCCACCACGCGCGTCCCGCGCCCCGGGACCGAATCGACCCGGAACGTCCCGCCGGCGATCTCGGCGCGCTCGCGCATGCCCTCGAGACCGACGGCCTCGCCGGTCCGGGCGCGGGCCGCGACCTCCAGGACGTCGAACCCGACCCCGTCGTCCTCCACCTCGAGGTGGAGCCGATCGCCCCGCACGCCCACCCGCACGCCGACGCGGATCGGCTTCGCGTGCCGCGCGGCGTTGCTCACCGCCTCCTGCACGATCCGGAAGGCCGCGAGCTCGATGTGGTCGGGCAGCCGCCCGATCCTCGCCCCCTCGAACTCGATGGGGAAGCCCCACACGTCGCTCATCTGCGCCACGTACCACCGCAGCGCCGGGATGAGCCCGAGCTCGTCCAGGAGCGCCGGGCGGAGCTCGAAGAGCATCCGGTCCAGGTTGCGCGCCGCCTCCTCGGCCAGGGACTTCACCGCCGCGATCCGGGCCCGCGCCTCCTCGTCGACCGGGGCCTGCGACTCGAGCAGGTCCACGTTCATGATCAGGGCCGACAGCACCTGCGAGGTCTCGTCGTGGAGCTCGCGCGAGAGGCGCCGCCGCTCCTCCTCCTGGACCGTCAACGTCTTGCGGAGCAGGCCCTGGAGCGCCTGCTCCTTCTGCTGGAGCCGCTCGAGCAGCTCCGCGTTGCGCACGGCCACCCCCACGAGCCCGGCGAGCGATCCGAGCAGGCCCCGCTCGGCCGCATCGAGCGGCCGCGGCGGGTCCCAGGCGAGCCCGATGACCGCGAGGCAGCGCTCGCCGATGCACGCGGGGGCGTAGGCCCAGGCGACGGGCTCGGTCTCCGAGACCTGCGCGAGCGGTCCCGCCGAGGTCAGGACGCCGCGCGCGGCGGCGACCCGCTCGAGCAGCTCGCCGTCGGGCGGCCGCTCGCCGAAGACCGCCTCCGGCCCGTCGCCCTCGGGTCGCCAGATCGCGGTCCCGCTCGCGCCGAGGGCGGCGGCCACCTGGCTCGCCGCCCGCCCGAGGACCTCCGACAGCCCGGCGCCCGAGGTGAGCAGGGCCTGGATCTCCTCCATGCCCTCGAGCTCGGCGCGGAGCTCCTCGGTCGTGGCCCGCAGGTCCAGCGCCTGGCGCTCGAGCCGGCTCGCCATCTCGTTGAAGGTCTCGGCGACCTCCGCGAGCTCCCAGCCTCGGTACCGCGGCAGGCGCACCGAGAGGTCGCCCCCGCCGAGCCGCTCCGCGGCCTCGCCGATGTCGGCGAGCGGCCGGAGGACGCTGCGGCGCAGCGCCCACACCGAGACCACGATGCCGACGAGCAGGGGGATCCCGGCCACCACGAGCGAGGTCCGCGCGCTCCGCACGAGCTCCTGCTGGAAGGGCCCCTCGTCGAGGCGCACCTCGACGGCGCCGAGCACGTCCGAGGCCTCCGAGTGGCACCCCACGCACTCGGGCTGCTTGGGGACCGGGACGAAGACCGAGAGCGTCCCCTGGCCCGAGGCCGAGACCGTGCGGTTCTGATCCATCGCGCTCATGAGCGCGGCGCGCCCCGCCTGGGTGAGCCCGAGCTGCGGGTTCGAGGTCACCCACGGCGTGCCGGTACGGCGGTACACGGTGACGGCCTCGATCAGGCGACCCTCCTCGACGTTGCGGACCGAGCGCCGGATGTCGTCGGGGGCGTTGTTCAGCATGCTGACCTCGAGGCTGTCCTCGGCGGTACGGGCGACGATCTCGCCGGCCTCGATCCACTGCTGCTCGAGCCGGCCGGTGACCAGGCGCGCCATGACGGTCAGCGCGATCGCCGCCGCGGCCCCGAGCAGCACCGCCATCCAGAGCATCACCCTGGCTTCCAGGCGCACGGGGCACCCCCTTCACCGCTACTTCACCGCACCGGCCCCCGGGGCGCGTAGGGCGCAGGTCCCCCCCTGCCGAGGCCGTCCGGCCGGGGGCGCCGCACGAGCGCTCGACCCACGGGCCGCGGGGACCCGAGCCCGCCTCAGGCGCGCACGATCCCGGCCGGCTGGAAGGCGCAGGCGGGGTCCTCGGCCAGGGGATCGCCGAAGGTGGCGAACGCGCGGGCCCGCGAGCCACCGCACGCGTCGGCGTACGGGCAGACGCCGCAGCGACCGCCGAACGCGGCGGCGCGGATCGCGCGCAGGAGCGGGTGCTCGCGGTACAGCTGCACGATGTCGTCCGTGCGCACGTTGCCGAGCCGCACCGGGAGGAACCCCGCCGGGTAGACGTCGCCGTCGTGCGCGACGAACAGGATCCCCTTGCCGTCGCGCGTGCCCACGCTCTGCGCGCGCGAGGTCCCCGGCTCCCCGAGGCGCTCGCGGAGGCGCTCGGTGAGCCGCGCGTACAGCGGGCCGAGCCCGAAGGCGACGGCGGGGTCGGCCGCCTCCCCGAGCTCCCGGCGCTGGGCGACGGCGCGGCGGAAGAACGGCGCCTCGACGGTGCGGACGATGAACCCGTAGCGCGACGCCTCGACCAGGAAGTGCACGACATCCTCGTTCTCGGCCGGGGTGAGCTCCTCGAGCTCGGAGCCGCGTCCGACCCGGATGAGGAAGAACACCTCCCAGATGTGGGCGCCCCACTCGGCGACGAGCGCCGCCACGTCGGCGAGCTCCTCGACGTTGCGCCGCATGACGGTGGTGTTGATCTGGACGGTGTGGCCCTCCTCGACCAGCATCCGCACGGCCTCCTCGGTGCGGCGGAAGTGGCCCTCGACGCCCCGCACGCCCTCGTGGGTCTCGGGCCGCGCGCCGTCGAGGCTGATCGAGACGGTCTTCGCGCCGACCTCGCGCATCCGCACCGCGGCCTCGCGCGTGAGCAGCGGGGTCACGCTCGGGGCGAAGCCGATCGGCATCCCGTGCGCGCGGGCGCGCGCCGCGAGCTCGAAGAGATCGGGCCGCATGAACGGGTCGCCGCCGGTGAAGATGATCACCGGGAACCGGGGGGTGAACGCCCGCAGGTCGTCGATGAGCCGCATCCCCTCCCCGGTCGAGAGCTGACCGGGCATCGGCTCCGCGATCGCCTCCGCGCGACAGTGCCGGCAGGCCAGCCGGCACGCCTTCGTGGTCTCCCAGAACAGGAGGATGGGGGCCTGGTCGAAGTTCACCGGCATGGCCTCACCCCGCGATCGAGGCCACGTAGGTCTCGAGCGTCTGGGCGTCGATCGGCCCCACCTGCTTCGCGCGGATCACGCCCTCGGCGTCGATGAAGAAGGTCTCGGGGAAGCCGAGGACCCCGTAGCGCGCGGCGAGGGACCCGTCGACGTCCACGACGCTGCGGTAGGCGATCCCGAACTCCTCCTCGAAGGCGAGCGCGTCCTCCTCCGCGTCCTGCGAGTCCACGCCCAGGAAGATCACCCCGTCCTCCCGCCACCTCGGCTCCGCGGCCGCGAGGATCGGGGCCTCCTCCCGGCAGGGCCCGCACCAGGACGCCCAGAAGTTCAGCACGACCGGCCTCCCGCGGAGGTCCGAGAGCGCCAGGGTGGCCGGGTCGCCGTCCGCCCCGCCGCCCTCCGGCAGCGGCCAGGCGCCCGGGCGATCGAGCCCGGCGAGGAGCGGGAGCTCGAAGTCCGGCGCCTCGCGGCCGAAGGGATCCTGGCCGAGCCCCCCGCCGTCCCGCGCCGTGAGCACGATCCACGTGAACCCGAGCGCGAGACCGACCACGAGCAGCCCGACGAGCACGCCCCGCGCGCGCCCTCCGGGCGGCGGCGCCCCCTCATCCCGGAAGACGTCGTCGTCCGGCCCGAGGGCCGCCGCCCGCGGGGCCCCCTCGGGCGAGCTCGGCGTCACCGCGGGCTCCGGCCCGTTCACGGTCTCATCTTCCTCGACCCTCACGACCGCGACCATCCCACCGGGGCCCCGGGCCCGCACCGGACCATCGGCCCGCGCACCCCGGGCCGGCGGGCCCATACGCGCCCGAGGGCGCGGTCGGACGATTTCCCCGGAAGAGGGCGCGAACGCACCGGTTTGGGTTCGGCCCCCTGGAGAGGAGCGGAAGGGGGCGAGGATGTCGAAGATCGCCGACGCCGAGGGGTTCCCGGAGCTCGACGAGGGGTTCGTCCGCAGACCCAGCCGGCTCCCGCTCGTGCTGCTCGGGATCGCCGTGATCGCAGCGCTCGTCGCGGTCGCGGTGACCATGTTCACCCGGTCGATCGTCTACTACCACACCCCGACCGAGGTCCTGCGGATGCCGGGCGAGCGCGTGCGTCTCTCGGGCCAGGTCGTGGACGGCAGCATCGCGACGGATCCGAGCGCCGGCACGGTGCGCTTCGCGGTGAGCGACGGGACCTCGACGATCCCCATCGTGTACCACGGCCCGAGGCCCGACACGCTGCGCGACGAGGCCGAGGCCGTCGTCGAGGGCGAGCTCGGGGCCGACGGGGTCTTCCACGCCGACGTGCTGTTCGCCAAGTGCCCGTCGAAGTTCCAGGCCAAGGTCTCCCCGGGAGGCTCGGCGTGAGGACCCCGCCGTCGCTCGGGATCTCCCTGGAAGGGGTCACGAAGGCCTTCGGGGCCCAGCTCGCGCTCGATCACGTCGACCTCGAGGTCCCGCAGGGCTCGTTCGTCGCCGTGATGGGGGCGAACGGCGCCGGGAAGACCACGCTGCTGCGGACGATCGCCGGGATCGTCGTGCCGACCTCGGGGAGCGTGCGGATCGCCGGGGTCGAGATGCGTCGGGCGGGCCCGAAGCTCCGCGCCCTCATCGGGGTCGTCGCGCACGAGACGATGCTGTACGCCGACCTCACCGTCGCCGAGAACCTCCGGTTCCACGCCGGGCTCTTCGGTCTCGCGCATCCCCGCGAGGCCGTGGAGCGCGCGAGCGAGCGCCTGGGCGTCACCCCCGTCCTCGACATGCCGGTCCGCGCCCTCTCCCGCGGAACCCGGCAGCGTGTGGCGCTCGCTCGCGCGCTCCTCCACGACCCCGCCGTCCTCCTCCTCGACGAGCCCTACACCGGCCTGGACGAGGCCGCCGCCGCGTCCCTCTCCGAGCTCCTCGAGGAGCTCGCGACGCCAGAGCGCGTCGTGCTCGTCACGCTCCACGACGTGGTCCGGGCGATGGCCGGGCCCCGCCGGCTCGTCGTGCTCTCGGCCGGCCGGGTCGCGCTCGACGCGCCGATCGACGGGCGCTCGGAGGACATCGCCGAGGCCTACCTCGGCCTGCTCCGGCAGGAGGTGCGGCGATGAGCTGGCTCGCGCCCGCGCTGTGGCTCGCCCGCAAGGACCTCCGCCTGGAGATGAAGACCCGGGACGTCCTCGCGTCCGTCGGGCTGTTCGTGCTGCTCGTCGTCGTCACGGCGAGCTTCGCGTTCCCCACGGGCGGCGCCGGGCGCGAGGGCGTGGCCGCGGGCGTGCTGTGGATGTCCTTCCTGTTCGCCGCGCTGCTCGGGATGGGCCGCTCGATGGCGATCGAGAAGGAGGACGCGTGCCTGGAGGGCCTGCTCGTCTCCCCGGCGCCGCGGGAGGCCGTGTTCCTCGGCAAGCTCTTCACGAACCTCGGCTTCACCTTCGCCGTCGAGGTCGTGATCCTCCCCGTCTTCATCGCCCTGCTCCAGCTGCGGCCCGGCGGGGGGCTCTGGCTGCTCGTCCTGTCGGCGTTCCTCGGGACGCTCGGGCTCGTCACCGTCGGGACGCTCTTCGCCGCGATGGCCGTGAACACGCGCGGACGGGAGGCGATCCTGCCCCTGCTCGTGATGCCGGTCTCGGTCCCGGTGATGGTCGCCGCGGTCAAGGTGAGCCAGGCCGGCTTCGCGGGCGGGATGGGGGAGGGCACGCTCTCGTGGCTCCTGCTCATGGTCGGGTACGACGCCCTGTTCCTGCTGGTCGCGCTCGCGACCTTCCACCACGTGACGGAGGAGTGAGATGAGCGATGTGAAGGCGCCGACGTTGGACGGGTCGCTCCGCGAGCGCGTCGCCGAGGATCCCGTATCGGACGCGCCCGAGCGCACCCGCCGCCTGTGGGGGCTGCTCACGGCCGTGACGATCCCCGTGCTGCTCGCGATGGCCTTCTGGTACGCGCCGGAGGACGCGAACCAGGGCGCGGCCCAGCGGATCTTCTACATCCACGTGCCGAGCGCGTGGATCGGGTTCCTCGCCTTCGCCGTGGTGTTCGCCGCGAGCATCGCCTTCCTCGCGACCGGCGCGAGGCGGTGGGACGACCTCGCCGCCTCCTCGGCCGAGGTCGGGGTCGTGTTCACCTCGGCCGTGCTCATCACCGGCCCGCTGTGGGGCCGGCCGGTGTGGGGCGTGTACTGGACGTGGGACCCGCGCCTCACGAGCTTCCTGATGCTCTGGCTGATCTACCTCTCCTACCTCGTGCTGCGCGGGTACGTCCCCGAGCCGATCCGCCGCGCGCGCTTCTCGGCGGTCCTCGGGATCGTCGGCTTCCTCGACGTCCCGATCGTGTACCTGTCGGCCCGGTGGTGGCGCTCGGAGCACCCGACCCAGTTCGTCGTCGAGGGCGGCCAGCTCCCCGCCGAGATGCTCGTCACGATGCTCGTGGGCGTGGTCGCCTTCACGTTCCTCTACCTGTACCTGCTCTCGGTGCGCCGCCGCGTCGCGCGGCTGCGCGCCGCCGCCGAGCTCGAGGAGGTCGTCCGATGAAGCAGAGCGTCCCCTACCTCGTCGTCGCCTACCTCGGGACCGCGGCGCTGTACGGCGCGTACCTCGCGCACCTGTGGCGGGCCGAGCGCCGGCTCGCGAGGAGGACCCGTGGTCCTGCTCGGTAACTTCGCGCTGCTCCTCGCGCTCATCGCGGCCGGCTACGCCGTGGTGGTCGGGCTCGTCGGGGCCCGCCGCGGGCGCGAGGAGACGATCCGGAGCGCCGAGGGCGGGATGAAGGCGGCGGCGCTCTCCCTCTCGGTCGCCGCCCTCGCCCTCCTCGTGCTGCTGCTGCGCAAGGACTTCCGCGTCGAGTACGTGGCCCAGTACACGAGCCGCGACCTCTCGACCTTCTACACGGTCGGGGCGTTCTGGGCGGGGCAGGCCGGCTCGCTGCTCCTGTGGGCCTGGTCGCTCGCCCTCGTCGGGGCCGCCGTCCTGTTCGCGAACCGCGCCCGGAACCGGGACCTGATGCCGTGGGTGACCGTCGTCCTCGGCGTGGTCCTCGCCTTCTTCACGGCGCTCGTGACCTTCTACGCGAACCCCTTCCGCACGCTCCCGGTGCCGCCGGCCGACGGACAGGGGCTGAACCCGCTGCTGCAGAACTACGGGCAGTGGGTCCATCCGATCGCGCTGTACCTCGGGTTCGTCGGCTTCACGGTGCCGTTCGCCTTCGCCGTCGCGGCCCTGGTCACGGGGCGGCTGGGGGACCGGTGGATCCGCTCGGTCCGCCGCTTCACGCTGTGGGCGTGGGTCCTGCTCACGGCCGGGATCCTGTTCGGGGCGCGGTGGGCCTACGTCGAGCTCGGATGGGGCGGCTACTGGGCGTGGGACCCGGTCGAGAACGCCAGCCTGCTGCCCTGGCTCATCGGCACGGCGTACCTGCACTCGGTCGTCGTGCAGGAGAAGCGCGGCATGCTCCGGGTCTGGAACGTCGCGCTCGCGATCGGCGCGTTCGCGCTCTCGGTCTTCGGCACGTTCCTCACGCGCTCGGGGATCGTCTCCTCGGTCCACGCGTTCGCGGAGTCCTCGATCGGCGTCCCGCTCATCGCCTTCACCGTCGCGACGATCGTCGTGGGGACGGGCCTCATCGTCTGGCGCCTCCCGGAGCTGCGCAGCGCCACCCGCATCGTCGCGGTCGTCTCGCGCGAGAGCTCGTTCCTCCTCACGAACCTGCTGTTCGTCGCGATGACCCTGGTCGTGCTGTGGGGCACCGTCTACCCGATCGTCACCGAGGCCATCCGCGGGGTGGAGCTCGCCGTCGGCCAGCCCTTCTTCAACACGCTGATGGCGCCCCTCGCCGTCGTGACGGTCGCGCTCGTGGGGGTGTGCCCGCTCCTCGCCTGGCGCCGCGTCTCCGGCCGACACCTCCAGCGCAACCTCACGGTGCCGCTCGCGGTGGGGGCCGGCGTGTTCGGGGCGCTCGCCGTCGTGAACCGGGGTCGGCACCTGCTCATCATCGGGGTGCTCGCGCTCGGCGCGCTCGTGCTCGCGACGCTCACGAGCGAGATCGCCCGCGGGCTCCAGGTGCGCCGCCACCACCACGGCGAGAGCTGGCCGAGGGCCCTCGTGAACCTCTTCGCGTTCACGCCACGCCGCTACGGCGGTCCGGTGATCCACGCCGGCGTCGTGATCATGCTCGCCGCGATCGCCGTGAACGTCGGTCTGAAGGTGGAGCGTCAGGGACGGCTCGCGATCGGCGAGTCGCTCACCGTCGCCGGCACGCGCGTGACCTTCTCGGACCTGACCTTCGAGCAGACCCCCTCGAAGTTCGCCCTCATCGGACGCTTCGACATCGCCGGCTCGGACGGCGAGCGCCTCGGCACGATCCGCGCCGAGCAGGCCGAGTACGCCGGCCAGCAGCGCGTGACGGAGGTGGGCATGCGCTCGACGCTCGCCGCGGACCTCTACATCGTCATGAACGAGGTCGACCCGAGCCGGCGCGTCGCGACCGTGCTCGTCTTCCGCGAGCCGGCGGTCTTCTGGATCTGGACGGGGATGGTCGTGATCGTCCTCGGCGGGGTGCTCGCCGCCTGGCCGTGGCGCACCGATCGACCCGGGCGGGGGAGCCCGGAGCTCGAGCTCCCGAGCACCTTCGAGGAGCCGGAGGTGGCGCGGTGATCGGGGTCGCGGTCGCCTCGTTCCTGCTCCTGCTCGCGGTCGTGTACCTGCTCGCCCGGCCGTACCTCGCGCCGCTGCGCTCCGCCCAGGAGGTCTCGCTCGAGCAGCTCCGCGCCGATCGCGAGCGCCTGCGCGCGCAGCTCCGCGAGCTCGACGCCGATTTCGAGACGGGGAAGCTCGCGCGCGAGGAGTACGAGCGACTCCGCGCTCGCCGCCTCCAGCAGATCGAGGCCACGACCCACGCGATCCGCGAGGCCGAGGGGCTCCGGGAGCCCGCCCAGGCCGAGGCCGGGATCGCGAGCGGGCCGACGGCCGAGGCCGGGACGGACGAGGAGCTCGAGCGCGAGCTCGAGCGCCGGATCGCCGAGCGCAAGCGCCTGCTCGCCGCGCTCGAGGCCGCGAGCTGCCCCTCGTGCGGCTCGTCCATCGAACCCGAGGACCGGTTCTGCCGTCGCTGCGGCGCCGACCTCGCGACCGCGGAGGTGAAGGAACGATGACCACGCGACCGATCCGCCTCGCCCGTCTCCTGGCGGCGACCGCGCTCCTCGCGGCCGTCGTGGCCGCGGGGCCGAGCGCGGCCGCGCAGACCGCGGGGACGATCTCGGGGAAGGTGGTGAACGGGACGACCGAGGAGCCCGCCGCCGACCTCCCCGTCCGCGCACGCCTGTTCTCGGCGACGGCCGAGCTCGACCCGCTCACGACGACGACCGACGCGAAGGGCCGCTTCGTCTTCGAGGAGCTCCCCGGCGACCTCGCCGGCTACCAGATCGAGGTGGCCTACGGGGACGCGGTCTACCGCTCGGTGGCCACGACGTTCACGCCCGGCGGGACGAACGAGCTGACGCTGCGGGTCTACGAGCCGACGACCGACCCGAAGGACGTCACGCTCTCGAGCTACGTCGTGTGGGTGGACCGCCAGCCGGGGGGCGTCGCGGTCCAGCACGACCTCACCTGGACCAACGCCGGCACGCGGGCCTACGTGGGCACCGACGGGGTGGTCGTGCGCATCCCGCTGCCGCGGGGCGCGGGCAACCTCCAGTTCCTCGGCACCTTCCTCGAGAACGAGGGTGAGACCCGCGCCGACGCCTACGTCTCGGACGCGCCGATCGTGCCGGGCGAGACCTCGGCGACGATCCGCTACGAGGCGCCGCCGCTCGACCGGCTCACGCTCGAGGTGCCGTTCGCGACCACCATCCTGCAGCTGTTCGTGCCCGAGGACGTGCAGGTGCGCGCGGCGCCCCTGCGCCTGTCGGGCACCGTGAGCGACCAGGGCCTCACCTACCGCGTCTACGAGGCGAGGGACCTGGCGGCCGGGGCGTCGATCGACGTGCGGCTCTCGCAGGCCGTGACGTCGGCCGGGACGCGCACGGCGCTCTGGGTGCTCGTCGGCGTCCTCGCGCTCATCGCGCTCGGCGCGGCCGCGGTCCTCCTCCGCCGACGTCGCGCCCAGGCGCCGGCGGCGCGGCGCGGGACCCGGCCCCGCGCTCG
>CAZXJB010000034.1:0-21063 GCA_964640965.1 uncultured Actinomycetes bacterium
CCGAACGCGAGCGCGAGGACGAGCGCCCCCAGCCACCACGGCGTCCCCGCCGCGGCGATCGGCGGGCCGCCCTCGGAAGGGAGCGGCAGGTCCGGACGGGCGGGCTCGAGCCGCTCGATCCGCCATCCCTCCGGACCGCGACGCACGATCGCCGCGCGCTCGAGCGCGGCGCCGTCCAGACGCACCACCCGGAACGGGACCTCGGCCGCGTCCGCGGAGATCCGGCGGGCTCGACCGACCTCGATCACGTCGAGCTCGCCCGGGTCGCGGCCGCGCCATCCCGGGAGCACCGCCTGCGAGATCCCGTCGGGGGCCGCGCGCTCGGGGCGCCCCGCCGCCCCTTGGTTCAGCGAGGCGAGCCAGCGCTCGACGACGCCCTCGGGCCGGTCCGCGCCTGCGCACGCGGGCAGCAGCGCAAGGGCGAGGAGCCCGAGCGCCAGAGCGCGCCTCACCCGGCCGCCTCCTCGGTGGCCTCCGCGGCCGCCCGCCGGTCCAGGCGCACGAGGTCCGAGCCCGCGGTCTCCGGCACGTGCCGCAGGCAGAGCAGGATCGTGGGCGGGATGAGCGCGAGCACGGTGAGGCTGACGGCGTCGCCGATGTGGCCGACGGGGCCGCTCACGTGGTCGCCGAGGAGCCCGACCGCGAGCGGGCCCACGATGCCGCCGGGGACCTCGAAGGCGTTGCGGCACCAGGCGGCGGCGCGGCTCCGCACGTACGTCGGGTATGGCTCGGTGGAGAAGGCGGAGGTCATCGCGACCGAGCCGAGCCCGAAGAAGATCGCGGCGCACAGCACCGGCAGCATGAGCGCGGCGGAGGAGATCTGGAACAGCCAGGTCCCGAACGCGAGCGTGCCGAGCATGTAGACGACGAAGGCCGGACGGCGTCCGACCCGATCCATCAGCCGCCCGGCGACGACGAACCCGGCCGCCCCGAGCACGCCGGCGGCCGCGAGGTACAGGCCGGAGAGCGAGACGGACATCCCGACCTCCTGCTGGGCGTAGTACGCCCACCAGAAGGCGGCGGCCGCGACCGCCGCGTGGCGGAAGAACGTGAGGAGCCCGACGGCGAGCACCGTGGCCCGGTACGCGGGCCGCCACGGCTCCCACAGGCTCGTGTGGTCCAGGCGCTCGCTCGCCGGATCGGCGCGGACGGCCTCGTAGCGCTCGGTCTCGCGCATCGTCCGACGGCCGATCGCGATGAGCGCGAGCGGCACGAGCGCGACGACGTAGAAGCCGCGCCACGACAGGGGCGTGGACTGCAGCCCGAGGAACGCGAGGAGGCCGACGGCGATGCCCCCGAGCGTGTTCATCGCGGTCACGATGCCGAGCGCCCGGCCGCGCTCGGCGCTCGGGAAGTCCTCGACGACGATCGTGACGGCGACCGCCCACTCCGCGCCGAGGAACACCTGCGCCGCGAACTGCGCGAGGGCGAGCCAGGCGAGGTTCGGGGAGAGCGCCGTGAGGCCCGCCGAGACCGTGTACCCCGCGATCGTGATCAGCAGCAGCCGGCGGCGGCCGATCCGGTCCGCCTGCGCCGAGAGCACGAAGGCGGCCACCGCGCCGAGCCCCACGAGCCCGCGGATCCACCCGGCCTCGGCCTCGGTCCCGCCGAGGTCCACGAGCACGAGGGCGAGCACGAAGGAGAGCACGAACGTGTCGTAGCCCTCGAAGAACGTGGCGCTCGCGAGCAGGAAGAGCAGCCGTCGCCGGTACCGCGCGCCCCGGTCGCTCATCGGGCCTCCGCGAGCGTCCGCGCGGCCTCGACCTGGTCGGCGATGGCGGCCATGACCCGCTCCACGAAGGCGGTGAGGTCGGCCTCGGAGCGAGGATCGCCCTCGGGCGCGAGCGGGGGGCCGAAGACGATCGCCAGGCCCGGCCGCCACGGACGCCGCAGGTGCAGGCCGGGGCGCGGCCACCGGTGCTGGGTCCCCCAGATCCCGGCGGGGACCACGGGCGCGCCGGCGGCGAGCGCGATCCGCGCGATGCCGCGTCGGCCCGGCTGGAGCTCCGTTCCGTCCCCGACCCGGCCCTCGGGGAAGATCCCGACGAGCGCACCGCGGCGCACCGTCGCCACGGCCTCCTCGAGGGCGGCGGTATCGCGCTCCCCCCGGCGCAGGGGGATCTGGCGGAAGAGCCGGAGTGCCCAGCCCACGGTCCACCGGTGGAAGAACTCAGCCGCGACCAGGTACCGGGTCACGCGACGCCGGCGCTCGCTCACGGCGGCGGCGAGGACCACCCCGTCGAGCGCGCTCACGTGGTTCGCGGCGACCAGGGCCGGCCCGACCTCGGGGATCCACGAGGTCCCGGCGACGCGGACCCGGAAGCACAGCCGGAAGGCCGTCCAGACCAGCCGCGAGCAGACCCGCCACAGCCGGCCGCGCTCATCCCCGCTCCCGACCATGGACCGGGATGCTAGCCGTCCTCCGCCCGCGGCGCGCGGATAGCATGGGCCGGACCCGGCGGAGGCCGGAGGGAACGCGACCCGAGGAGCGGATGGGATGGACGGTGCGCAGGTGCGGGTGGAGGTGCTGCGGGAGCTCGCGGCCCGGCGCTACGACGACTACGTCGAGGCGCTCGAGGAGCTCGTGAACATCGACTCGGGCTCGTTCACGCCGGAGGGCGTGAACCGGGTGGCCGACCGCTGCGAGGGAAGGTTCCGCGCCCACGGCTGGTCGGTCGAGCGGATCCCGCACCGCCCGGCCGAGGGCGAGCTGCAGCTCGGCGACCTGCTGATCGGGCGGCTCGATGGCTCGGGCGGGCCGAGGGTGCTCATGATCGGGCACATGGACACGGTCTTCGACCCCGGAACGGCCGCCGAGCGCCCCTTCCGCATCGACGGCACCCGCGCCACCGGCCCCGGCGTCTCGGACATGAAGGGCGGCCTGCTCCTCGGGTTCGTCGCCGTCGAGGTGCTCCAGGAGGCGGGCTTCGACGGGTTCGAGCGCATCACGTACGTGAACAACCCCGACGAGGAGATCGGCTCCCCCTTCTCGCGATCCGTCATCGCCGAGCTCGCGACGGAGGCGGACGTCGCGCTCGTGCTGGAGAGCGGCCGCGAGAACGGGGACGTGGTCTCGGCCCGCAAGGGGGTCTCGGACTACACGATCGAGATCGTCGGGCGCGCCGCCCACGCCGGCGTCGAGCCCGAGCGCGGACGCAGCGCGATCCTCGAGGCCGCCCACAAGACGATCGCGCTGCAGGCGCTGAACGGCCGCTGGCCCGGCGTGACCGTGAACGTCGGGGTGATCCGCGGCGGGACCCGCACGAACGTCGTGCCCGAGCGGTGCGTGCTCGAGGTGGACGTCCGCTCGCCGCAGGAGCAGACGCTGCGGGCCGCCGAGGTCGAGGTCGAGCGCATCGCGGCGAAGAACACCGTGCCCGACGTGACGGCGAGCGCCCGCGGCCACGCCTGGCACCGCCCGATGGAGAAGCGGGAGGGCGGGGCGCGCCTCGCGGCGCTCGCGGCGGCCGTCGCCGCGGACCTCGGCTTCGAGCTCCGCGACGCCGCCACGGGGGGCGCCTCGGACGCGAACACGACCGCGGCCGCCGGTGTGCCGACCCTGGACGGGCTCGGCCCCGTCGGCGGGGACGACCACGGGCCGAGGGAGTGGATCGACCTTTCGAGCGTGGTTCCTCGCATCGCGCTCTTCGCCGGGCTAGTCTCCAGGCTCGGGGCCCCGTGAGCGGGGTCGCCGTGGAGCCGCGGGGGAAGCACGATGGAGATCTCGAGCGTCCGCTTCGACAAGCCCGATGACCTGAACGTCATCCTCGGTCAGTCGCACTTCATCAAGACCGTCGAGGACCTGCACGAGGCGCTCGTGGGCGCGGTGCCGGGGCTGCGGTTCGGCATCGCCTTCTGCGAGTCGAGCGGCCCGCGCCTCGTACGGTGGAGCGGGAACGACGAGGAGCTCATCGACGTGGCGGTCCGCAACGCCCGGGCGATCGGCGCGGGCCACAGCTTCGTGATCGCGCTGCGGGAGGGCTTCCCGATCAACGTGCTGAACGCCGTGAAGGCCGTGCCCGAGGTCTGCGGCATCTACTGTGCGAGCGCCAACCCCCTCGAGGTGATCGTCGCCGAGACCGACCGGGGGCGCGCGATCCTCGGGGTCGTGGACGGGGGCTCGCCGCTCGGCGTGGAGACCGAGGAGGACGTGGCCGAGCGCAAGGCCGTGCTGCGCCGCTTCGGGTACAAGCTGTGAGGCGAGGGATGAGCGAGGTCCCGGCCGAGTTCCTCCAGGGGCTGCGGGAGGCCCAGGAGACCTACCGGCACCTCGTCGAGGGGATCCCCGCGATCCTCTACGTCGACGCCGTCGACGACCTCTCCTCGAACATCTACACGAGCCCGCAGGTCGAGCAGCTCCTCGGGTTCACCGCCGAGCAGTGGCGCGAGGAGCCGAACCTGTGGCTCGCGCGCCTGCACGAGGAGGATCGCGAGCGCGTGGTGCGCCTCCACCGCCGCTCGAACGAGACCGGGGAGCCGTTCCGGGCCGAGTACCGGCTCATCGCCGCCGACGGCCGCGTCGTGTGGTTCCGGGACGAGGCCGTGCTCGTCCGCGACGCGGAAGGGAGGCCCGCCTACTGGCGGGGGATCATGCTCGACATCACCGAGCAGAAGCGCGCCGAGGAGAAGCTGCGCCGGAGCCTCGAGATCCTGCGTCGCACGATGGAGGAGCGGCGGGCGCTCGTCGTGCGCCTGGAGGAGGCCCAGGAGGAGGAGCGCCGGCGGATCGCGGCCGATATCCACGACGACTCGATCCAGGTGATCTCCGCTGCGGACCTGCGGGCGCAGGCGCTCGCGCGGCGGATCGCCGATCCGGAGCTCCGGGCCGAGGCGCTCGCGCTGCACGAGACGCTGCGCGACGCGGTGGAGCGGCTGCGACACCTGCTCTTCGAGCTCCGGCCGCCGACGCTCGACCGCGACGGGCTCGCCGCAGCGCTGCGGCAGTACCTGGACCAGCCCTGGGGAGGTCCCGCCCCCCGGACCGAGCTCGAGGACCGGCTGGAGGCCGAGCCCCCGCCGGAGGTGCGCGCGATCGTCTTCCGCATCGCCCAGGAGGCCATCACGAACGTCCGCAAGCACGCCGACGCGACCCGCCTGCGGGTCGTGCTGCAGACCGAGGGCGCCGGCGTGCGCCTCCGCGTCGAGGACGACGGGCGAGGGCTGGACCCGATCGACCTGTCCGAGCCGGCGCCCGGGCACCTCGGCGTGACGGCGATGGTGGAGCGCGCCGAGCTCGCTGGCGGCTGGTGCCGGATCCAGGGCGAGCCGGGTCGCGGCACCACCGTGGACTGCTGGCTGCCCCTCGACCCGGGCCCGGGTCTGGTCGCCGGGGCCGGCTAGGAGCGCGCGCGGTTCACGCCGCGCTCGCGTCCGTGCGCGAGCCGATCGCCCGGCCGGTCTGCGGATCGAAGAAGTGGAACCGGCTCGGGTCCACCGAGAGGCGCACGCGAGCGCCGGGCCGAGCTCGGCTCCGAGCGTCGACCCGGGCGCAGAAGATCGAGCGAGCGCCCCCGAGCAGGAACGCGCCGGCCTCCGCCGGCTCCTCCGCCTGAGCCGTCTCCTCGACGACGACCGGGGGCGCGTCGACGCCGAACAGCACGTTGACCTCGCTGCCGAGCTCCTCGGTGACCTGCGTCGTGACCTCGATCACCGGCAGACTCGGGTCCGACCAGACGTCGGCGTCCTCCATGTCCGAGGGGCGGATGCCGAGGATCACCGTCCGGCCCTCGTACGCCGACAGGTCCACGCCGGCCGGGAGCGGCAGCTCGTGCCCGGCGAACGTGACGGTGCCGCGTGCGACGCTCGCCTCGACGAGGTTCATCGGGGGCGAGCCGATGAAGGCGGCCACGAAGAGGTTCGCGGGATGCGCGTAGAGCGCCTGTGGCGTGTCGACCTGCTGGAGGATGCCGTCGCGCAGCACGGCGACGCGCTCGCCGAGCGTCATCGCCTCGACCTGGTCGTGCGTGACGTAGACGGTCGTCGTGCCGAGCCGCTCGTGCAGCTGGGCGAGCTGCGCCCGCATCTGGACCCGCAGCTTCGCGTCGAGGTTGGACAGCGGCTCGTCCATGAGGAACGCCACGGGCTCGCGGACCATCGCGCGGCCCATGGCCACGCGCTGGCGCTGGCCCCCGGAGAGCGCGGCCGGCTTGCGCGTGAGCAGGCCCTCGAGGCCGAGGATCCTCGCGACCTCGAGCACGCGGCGGCGGATCTCGTCCCTCGGCATCCTGCGCAGGCGCAGCCCGAACCCCAGGTTCTGCTCGACGGTCATGTGCGGGTACAGCGCGTAGTTCTGGAAGACCATGGCGATGTCCCGATCCTTCGGCGGGAGGTCGGTGACCTGCCGGCCGTCGATGTAGATCTCGCCGGCGGTGACCTCCTCGAGGCCGGCGAGGATCCGGAGGATCGTCGACTTGCCGCACCCCGACGGTCCGACCAGCACCATGAACTCGCCGTCGCGGATCTCCAGGGACAGGTCGTTCACCGCGACGACGTTCCCGGAGAAGACCTTCGTCACGTGATCCAGGACGATCGTCGCCACCGCGTCACCTCCCGCCGGCGGCGGCGCGAGCCGCGCCGGTCAGCCGTTCGTGGGTCAGCTCCCGCCGCACCCGGGCGCGCGCCCCAGCCGAGGCCCCGGTCAGGTCGAGACCGAGCATCGCCGCGCCGACCACCGGGGGGGCGGCGAGAACGATCATGCGCGCCCTCGGAGCCACCTCGTGGATCCCCGCCTCGATCCGCTCGAAGAAGGGCCCGAAGCGGTTCCGGAAGATCCCCCCGCCCAGGACCACGTCGACGTCGAGATCCCGCATCCGAAGGCGCCGGATCGCGGCCGCGGCCATGATGACGACCTCCTCCGCCTGGCGATCGACGATCCCCCGGGCGACGGGGTCGCCCGCCGCGGCGTCCCGGAAGATCACGGGGGCGAGCTCGGCGAGCCGCTCCGGCTCGAGCCGTCGGAAGTACAGCGCCTCCATGACCTGCCGCGGCGTCCGCAGGCCGAAGTGGGCGGGGACGGTCCGCGCGAGGCTCGTCGCGGGTCCGCGCCCGTCCCGGGCGCGGAGGGCGTGCCACAGGGCGGTCTGCCCGAGCTCCATGCCGCCGCCCCAGTCGCCCGAGATCCCTCCGATCGCGGGGAGACGGTAGACCCGTCCGGAGGGGGAACGGGCCGAGCAGTTCGTGCCGAACCCGCACACGATGCCCACGCCCCAGTCCCGGTCGGTGCCCGCCCGGAGGACGGCGAACGTGTCGTTGCGCACCACGTCGCGCCGCGCGAGCCCGCGGCGTCGGAGCCCGCGGAGGATCCGTCGGTCGTCGGCGGGGAGGTCGGCCCCGGCGACGCAGTAGACGCCGAGCTCGGCGAGGGGGCGGACGTCGGGATCCAGCCCCCGCGTCCCTGGCGGCCGCCCGGGCGGCCGCCTCGACCTGGTCGATGTGCAGGTCGTCCCCGGTCTGCTCCCACCGCAGCCCCGCGACCCTCGCGGCGCCGAGGACCCGGCCGCCGCGGGAAAGGAGCGCCGCGTCGACCTTCGAGCCACCGCCGTCGACGGCGAGGACCGCCGCCCTCACGGCAGGGCCTCCAGCTCGTCGATCCGGACGGGGCGAGCGCCCTCTCGCGCGAGCTCGGCGAGCAGCCGGGGGAGCGCCTCGGCCGTCGGCTCCGGCCAGGTATGGAGCAGGACGACGGTGCCGTCGCCGTGCTCGTGGATGCCCTCCAGCACCGCCCGGGTGACGTCCTCGGCCGTCCGCCAGGGCTCCCAGTCCTCCACCTCGACGTGCCAGTGGACGTCGCGGTACCCGAGCGCCGCGAGGGCCGACAGGACCCTCGGATCGTCGTGGCCGTCCCCGAAGGGGCAGCGGAACCACGGCCGGGGGTCGGCGCCGGTCGTCTCGCGGATCGCCCGCTCGCCCTCGGCGACGTCCTGCCGGATCCCGGGGTCGGTGAGGAGGCTCATGCGCGCGTGATGGTGCGAGTGGTGGGCGACGAGGTGGCCGTCCTCGGCGATCCGTCGAGCCAGCGCGGGCTGCGAGAGCGCCCAGCGGCCCTGCACGAAGAAGGTCGCCCTCGCGCCCGCCTCGCGCAGGGCGGTGACGATCCGCTCCGCCGCCCCGGGCGGGCATCGAGGGCGGTCGGGGTGCTCGGCGTCGAAGGTGAGCGCGACGCGCGGACCCCGCTCATTCACGGGTGGTCACCTTCGAGGCCCGCGTGTAGACGCCGGGGGTCCGTCCCGCGAGCGCCGCGAGCTTCCACGCGAGGAGCTGCACGGGCACGATCGAGACGGCGGACATGAGGGCTCGGTCGAGATACCCGGTGGCGATGCCCTCGGCGCCCTTCGGCGCCATCCCGTCGGGGGTGACGACGAGGACGGCGGCGCCGGCGTCGACGAGCTCGTCGGCGAGCGCGAGATCCAGGCGCCGGGTCTCCGGCTCGGTCGCGAGCACGATCGCGGACATGTCGGGTCCCGCGAGCTCGAGCGGCCCGTGCCGGAACATGGCGGACTCGAGCGACTCGGCCATCACGCCGGACTCCTTCAGCATCAGCGCGCCCATCTCGGCGGCGGCCCTCGCGGGGCCGCGCCCGAGGACGACCATGACCTTCCGGCGCCCGAGCAGGCCGGCGAGGCGCTCGGCCTCGGCCTCCGGGTCGTCGAGCAAGCGCTCGGCCGCGAGCGCGGCTCCCTCCGCGGCCGTCCGGGTGTGGTCCACGGCGGTCGCGACGCTGTCGCCGGCGAGCAGCCGTGCGAGCCCGGCGAGCGCCGTCATCGCCGCGGCGAAGGTCTTCGTCGACGGGCCCGTCTCGGCCCCCGCCCACGTGTCGAGCCGGATGTCGGCGCGGCGCGCGAGGTCGTTGTCGAGCCCGTTCGTCACGGAGATCACGACGGGTCGGAGCCGCTGCCGGGAGATCTCCGTCGCGAGCTTCACGATCTCGGCGCTCTCGCCCGACTGGCTCACGATCACGGCGAGCGTCTGGGGGGTGAGGATCGGACGGCGGAAGTGCAGGAGCTCTGCCGTGTCCACGAGCAGCGAGGGCACCCCGCGTCCCGCGAGGTCGTTCACGGCCGGGTAGCAGGCGTCGTAGGAGCTGCCCATCCCCGTGAAGACGATCGTCCGGGCCGTCGCTCCGGCCTCGCGCACCCGATCGAGGAGGTCGCGCTGCTCGACGAGGGCGGCCGCCGCACGCCGGATCGCGTCGGGCTGCGCGGCGATCTCCGCGAGGAATGGGTCAGGAAAGTTTCCTAACGATCTCATCGGTGGCAGTGTAGTCTGGCGCCGCGATGGGTGTGAAGGTCGCGGTGGTGGGCGCCGGCAGCACCTACACCCCCGAGCTCGTCGAAGGGTTCGCGCGGCGCGCCGACCGGTTCCCCGTGGACGAGCTCGTCCTCCTCGACGTCGACCCCGAGCGCCTCGGGATCGTCGGCGGCCTGGCCGAGCGGATGCTCCGCCGAGCCGGCTTCGGGGGGCGGCTCCTCCGCACGCTCGACCGCGACGAGGCGCTCGACGGGGCGTCCTTCGTGATCGTGCAGCTGCGCGTCGGGGGGAACCGCGCCCGGTACCTCGACGAGCGCATCCCCCCGAGGCACGGGTGCGTGGGGCAGGAGACGACCGGGCCCGGGGGGTTCGCGAAGGCCCTGCGGACGGTCCCGGTCGTGCTCGAGCTGGCCGAGGAGACCGCCCGGCGCGGCGCCCCCGACGCGTGGTTCGTCGACTTCACGAACCCCACCGGGCTCGTGACGCAGGCCCTGCTCGACGCGGGGCACCGCGCGCTCGGGCTGTGCAACGTGGCGATCTCCCTGCAACGCGAGATCGCCGCCCGCTTCGGCGTGGAGCCCGAGCGCGTCGAGCTCGAGCACGTCGGGCTCAACCACCTCTCGTGGGAGCGGGCGGTGCGGATCGACGGCGTCGACCGCCTGCCCGAGATCCTGGATCGGTGGGAGGAGCTCGGCCCGGAGGCGGGGTTCCCCGGGGAGCTCGTACGGGCCCTGGGCGCGCTGCCCTCATCCTACCTCCGCTACTACTACTTCACGGACCGGATCGTGGCCGAGCAGCGCGCGGGCGCGAGGACCCGGGCGGAGGAGGTCATGGAGATCGAGGCGGGGCTCCTCGAGCTCTACCGCGATCCGGCGCTCGACGTGAAGCCCGCCCTGCTCGAGCGGCGCGGCGGGGCCTACTACTCCGAGGCGGCGGCCCAGCTCGTCGCCTCGCTGCACGCGGGCACCGGGGACGTGCAGGTCGTGAACCTCCGCAACGACGGCGCGATCCCGAACCTGCCCGCGGAGGACGTCGTCGAGATCCCCGCCCGGATCGACCGGGAGGGGGCGCACCCGCTGCCGCTCGCGCCGCTCGCGCCGGAGCTGCTCGGGCTGGTCGCCCACGCCAAGGCCTACGAGCGACTCGCGATCGCGGCGGCGCTCACCGGGGATCGGACGACGGCCCTGAAGGCCCTGATCACGAACCCCCTCGGCCCCGACGCGGACCGCGCCCCGGACCTGCTCGCCGAGCTCCTGGAGGCGCACCGCGCCCACCTGCCCCGGTTCTTCCCCCAGGGCTGATCTCCCGGCGCTACGGGCCGGGCGCGAGCCCCTCGAGCTCGTGCGCGTGCTTCTGCACCTTCGCGAGGGCCTCGACGACGTCCTCGACCCCCTTGCGGCCGGCCCGGAAGGTGTTCTCCATCAGGTAGATGGACTCCCGCAGGCCCGCGGCCTCGGCCACCGGGAACGACATGCGCGCGGGGTCCAGCCGCTCGGCGAACTCCACCGCGACCGGCAGGCGCGACCGCGAGGGCTGGAACAGGTCGTAGCGGTTCATGGGCGGGTACTGGACCTCCGCGGGGATGCCCTCGGCCTCCAGGGCCGCGGCCACGACGTGGTTCGTCGCGCCGGCGAAGGCGTCGGGGTCGATCGCGAAGAGGTAGTTGTAGAAGGACCATCGGGTGATCCTGGGGTCGCGGGGCTTGATCGTGACGCCGGGGACCTGGGGCGCGAGCTCCTCGAAGGCGTGGGCGGCCGCCTCCCGCTCGGCCCGCTGCTCCTCGAAGCGCGCGAGCTGCGCGACGAGCAGCGCCGCGTGGAGCTCGCCCAGCCGGTAGTTCGCGCCGAAGGTGTACTCGCGCTCCTCGGGGTCCTTCGGCCGCCCGCAGTCGATGAGGGAGTGCGCCCGCCGGGCGAGGTGCTCATCGTTCGTGAGCAGGCTCCCGCCCTCGCCGGCGGTGAGGATCTTCGAGGACTGGTGGCTGAACGAGCCGAAGGCGCCGATGCAGCCGGCGCCGCGCCCGTTCCACATCTGCCCGTGCGCGTGGGCGCAGTCCTCGACGATCGCGAGACCGTGTCGCTCGGCGATCGCGGTGAGCCGGTCCATGTCGGCCATCTGCTGGCCGAGGTGGACCGGGATGATCGCGCGCGTGCGGGGGGTGACCGCCGCCTCGACCTGCTCGGGGTCGATGGTCCACGTCTCGGGGGTCACGTCCACGATCACGGGGAGCGCGCCCGCGGCCATGGGCGCGTACGCCGTCGCGACGAACGTGAGCGCCGGCACGATGACCTCGTCCCCCCAGCCGACGTCGAGCGCCTTGAGGGCGACCTCCATGGTGATCGTGCCGTTCGCCATCAGGATGCCGTAGCGGGCGCCCTGGTACGTGGCGAAGGCCGCCTCGAACTCGCTCGCCTTGGGCCCCGGCTCGGGGAACCCTCCCCAGTTGCCGCTGCGGACGACCTCCGTCACGGCCTCGATCTCGGGCTCCCCCCAGACCGGCCACATGGGGTATCCCTGCGGGCGGACGGGGGCCCCGCCCCGGATCGCGAGCTCGGCCATCCTTGCTCCTTCCCCGACCGGCCGCGACACCTCGGGCGCTCGTCGGGCCCGGCCGGCCGTCCCTTGACCGTGCGCTCGTCCGCAGCGTAGCATCCGGCTGAATAGTTAGGAAAGTTTCCTGCCTAGGGGGAACGACGGGCGTCGAGCAGGTCTCCGGGGTCGGCACGCCCAGCATGCTCCGGGCGCTCAACGAGCGCACGCTGCTCGACCTCATCCGGGAGCTCGGCCCGGTCTCGAGGGCGCAGCTCGCCCGGGACAGCGGTCTGTCCAAGCCCACCGTGTCCCAGGCCCTGCAGACGCTCGTCGGCGCGCGCCTGGTGCGCGAGGCCGGCCGCTCCTCGGGGGGCAAGGGACCGAGCGCGGTCCTGTACGAGCTGAACCCGCACGCCGGTTGCATCGTCGGGATCGACGTCGGGCGCGCGTTCGTCCGGGCGGCCGTCGCCGACCTCGCCGGCGAGGTCATCGCCCGCCGTGACGAACGGGCCAGGGTCCGGAGCGCGGACGCCCTCATCCACCAGATCGCCGAGCTCGCCCACGGCCTGGCGGCCGAGGCGGGGGTCCGGTGGCGGCAGGTGACGTTCGCGGTGATCGGCAGCCCCGGGGTCTTCCGGCCGGCGCGACGGCAGGTGGCCCTCGCCCACAACCTCCCGGGGTGGGGTCGGCAGGGACTCGTCGAGGCGCTGCAGCGCGAGCTCGGCACGAACGTGGGGTTCGAGAACGACGTGAACCTCGCGGCGCTCGGCGAGCGATGGAAGGGGCTCGGCAAGGGGGTGCCCGATTTCGTGTACCTGCACGTCGGCACCGGCGTCGGGATGGGGGTCGTGGTGGAGGGTCGGCTGTACCGGGGAGCCACCGGCGCCGCCGGCGAGATCGGGTACCTGCCGCTCGCCGCAGCCGACCCGCACGACCCCGCGAACCGTCGCCGCGGAGCGCTCGAGCGCGCGCTCGGCGCGGCCGGCGTCGTCGCCACGGCCCGCGCGATGGGGATGGGGGAGGTCCGCACGCCGAAGCGGGTCTTCGCGGCGGCCCGGCGCGGCGACCCCCTCGCTCGTCGCGTCGTCGGGGTGGTGGCCGAGCGCATCGCGCTCGCGGTCGCGGCCGTCGCTCCCGTCGTGGATCCGGAGCTCGTGGTCCTCGGCGGCGGGATCGGACGCAACGGCGACCTCCTGCTCGAGCCGGTGGAGCGCGAGCTGCGAGCGCTCTCGCCGTTCGTGCCGAGGATCGAGGCCTCCGCGCTCGGGGACGAGGCCACCGTGCTCGGCGCGATCGCGGCCGCCCGAGAGGCGGCCCAGGACCTGCTGTTCGACCGCAGCGCCCGTGGAAGGGCCTGATGATGGGGGGCCACATGATGGGGGAAGGAGGGGTCATGAGGCGAACGGTGGTGGTGCTCGCGGCGCTCCTGCTGCTGGCGGCGTGCACGGCCGGAGGTGAGACCGGTCAGTCGCCCCCGCCCACGGTGAACCCGAGCGCGACCCACGAGCCGGTCACGATCGAGATCTGGGGGGCGTGGAGCGGCCGCGAGCTCAAGCAGTTCAACCAGATCTTCCCCGCCTTCGAGGAGCAGTACCCCTGGATCACCGTGAAGAGCGTCGGCAACCGCGACGACGAGGCGATCGTCGCGGCGATCCGGGCCGGGAACCCGCCGGATGTGGTGCTGTCCTTCGGGCTGGACTCGGTCGGCGAGTTCTGCGCCTCCGGGGGGTGGCAGGACCTCACGCCCTACATCGAGCAGAGCGGCTTCGACCTCAGCCAGTTCCCGGAGTCGGTGTTCAAGTACACGAGCTTCGCGGGGAGCCAGTGCGCGCTGCCGTTCCTCACGGACGCGTACGGCCTCTACTACAACGTGGACCTGTTCGAGAAGGCCGGGCTCACCGAGCCGCCGAAGACCTTCTCGGAGCTCACCGAGTACGCAAAGAAGCTCACCGAGTTCAACCCCGACGGCTCGATCAAGGTCGCGGGGTTCATCCCGTGGGCCGGCTTCTACGAGTTCGGGGCGGTGACGCTCTCGATCCCGTGGCAGGCGAGCTGGTACGACGAGACGGGGCAGCGCTCGGCCGTGGCGACCGACCCGCGGTGGAAGGAGGCCCTGCAGTGGCAGAAGGACCTCGTCGACTTCTACGGGGCGGCCAACCTCAAGCGCTTCATCGCGGGGCTCGGGGGTGAGTGGGGCGCGGGCCACGCCTTCCACCACGGCCAGATCGCGATGATGATCGACGGCGAGTGGCGCACCGCGTTCATCCAGGACCTCGCGCCGGACCTCAACTACGCCACCGCGCCGTTCCCGGTCCCCGACGACGCCGTGGACCGGTACGGGATGGGCCAGATCGGCGGCACGATCATCGGGATCCCGCGCGGCTCGCCGCATCCGGCCGAGGCGTGGCTGCTCGTGTCGTGGATGGCGACCGACACGGACACGCTCGTGTACATGGCGAACAACGTCCGGAACGTCCCGACGACCTACGCGGCCCTCGAGTCGCCGGACCTCGACGTCACGCCGCAGTTCAAGACGTTCCTCGACATCTTCGAGAACCCGTACTCGCACTACAAGGAGACCTCGGCGATCGGCGCCCAGGACCAGGACCTGATGGGCGCGTTCATGGAGGACTGGCAGGAGGGCAAGGTGCCGGACCTGCAGGCCGGCCTGGACCAGGTGGCGGAGCAGATCGACGCGCTGCTCGCGCAGGCGCAGGTCTAAGGGTCCCGGGCTCGAGCGGAGGATCCGCGATCGCGACGGCCACGGATCTCGGGGCGCCCGTCGTCCGGGAGCGGCCCAGGGGGCCCTCCCGGCGGCGGGCCGCGCGCCGCCGCTACGTGACGGCGCTCGCGTTCATGTCGCCCTGGATCGTCGGGTTCTCGGTCTTCATCGTCTACCCGATGGTCTCGAGCCTGTACTTCTCGTTCACGAGGTACGACCTGCTCTCGCAGCCGGTGTTCATCGGGCTCGAGAACTTCCGGTTCATGTTCGCGCAGGACCCGAACTTCTGGCAGGCCGTCCGCAACACGCTGTGGATCGTGGCGGTCGGGGTCTCCCTGCGGATCGTGTTCGGCGTCCTCACGGCGATGGTGCTCACGTGGCCGAAGCGGGGGGTCA
This sequence comes from uncultured Actinomycetes bacterium, assembly GCA_964640965.1. Lineage (GTDB taxonomy): Bacteria > Actinomycetota > UBA4738 > UBA4738 > HRBIN12 > HRBIN12. The sequence goes on from CAZXJB010000034.1 coordinate 14,897, forward strand.
AGGTCTACCGCACGATCTTCTTCCTCCCGACGATGGCGCCCCCCGTGGCCGCCGCGATCGCCTTCGTCTTCGTGCTGAACCCGAAGATCGGGCCGGTGAACCAGCTCCTGTCCGCCCTCGGGATGAAGGAGCCACCGCTCTGGTTCTACTCGCCGGGCTCGGCGAAGTGGGGGCTCGTGCTGCTCGGGCTGTGGGGGGTCGGCGACGCGATGATCATCTTCCTCGCCGGCCTCCTCGACGTCCCCCGCCAGCTGTACGAGGCGGCCGAGATCGAAGGGGCCGGCCCCTGGCAGCGGTTCCGCTTCGTCACGCTGCCGATGATCTCGCCCGTGATCTTCTTCAACCTCGTCATGGGCGTGATCTCGGGGTTCCAGTACTTCACGCAGGCGTACGTCGCGAGCGTGGCGACCTCGGGGAACCGGGTGGCCACGCAGGCCCTCGGGTACCCGCAGGGCTCGATGCTCTTCTACTCCGTGTACCTCTACCAGCAGGGGTTCACGTACTTCCGGATGGGGTACGCCTCCGCGATGGCGTGGGTCCTGTTCGTGATCACGATGGCCTGCACGGCGCTCATCTTCCGGACCTCCCGGGGATGGGTCCACTACGGGGGTGCGTTGCGATAGCTGAGGTCGGTGTGGCTCGCGCCGTCACGGCCGCCCCGGCGGCGGCGGCCCGGCCGCTCCCGCCCCGGGTCCGTCGCCGGCGGTTCCTCATGGCCGTCGCGAACCACAGCGTGCTCATCGCGCTCTCGGCGATGTTCCTCATGCCGTTCGTCTTCGTGGTGCTCACGGCGCTCATGACCGATCGGCAGGCCCTGAGCGCGGCGATCTGGCCTCGGCCCTTCCGATGGTCGAACTTCGTCGAGGTGTTCCGGGCGATCGACCTCGTGCGGTACACGTGGAACACGACGCAGATCGCCGTCGGGGCGACCGTCGGCGTGGTCGTCTCCTGCGTGCCCGTCGCCTACGCGCTCTCGCGCCTGCGCTGGCGGGGGCGGCAGGCCGCGTTCGTGCTCGTGCTCTCGACGCTCATGCTGCCCTTCCAGGTCACGGTCGTGCCCCTGTACATCATCTTCGTCCGCTTCGGCTGGATCCCCTCGCTGAAGCCGCTCATCGTGCCGATGTTCTTCGGCGACGCCTTCTCGATCTTCCTGCTCCGGCAGTTCTTCCTCACGATCCCCGAGGAGCTCACCGACGCGGCGCGGATCGACGGCGGCAGCGAGCTCCAGATCATGCTCCGCGTCATCGTCCCGCTCGCGAAGCCGGCGATCGCGGCGGTCGCGCTGTTCCAGTTCCTCTACTCGTGGAACGACCTGTTCGCGCCGCTGCTGTTCGTGGGCGGGGATCCGAACCTGTGGACGCTCTCGATCGGGCTCGCGCAGTTCCGGACGATGACCCAGGTGGACTGGAACCTCATGATGGCCGCGTCGGTCCTGTTCATGCTCCCCGTCATCATCCTGTTCTTCCTGGCGCAGCGGGTGTTCGTCGAGGGCGTCACGCTCACCGGCGTGAAGGGATGAGGCCCGTGGGGATCCGGGTCGCGCTGTTCGGCTCCGGGTGGATCCAGCGGATCCACGCGCAGGCGGTGCTCGACCACCCGATGGGGGAGCTCGTGGCCGCCACGAACTGGCGGGAGCCCTCCCTGCGCGCGCTCGCCGAGCGGTTCGGCATCCCGCGCGTGACGACCTCCTGGCACGAGCTCGTGGAGGACCCGTCGATCGACGCGGTGGTCATCGGCACGCCGAACGCCCTCCACGCGGAGCAGGCCATCGCGTGCCTGCGCGCCGGCAAGCACGTGCTCGTCGAGAAGCCGATGGCGATGAGCGTGGCCGAGTGCGACGCGATGATCGAGGCCGCGCGCGCCTCGGGTCGGTGGCTCATGGTGGCGCACTGCTGGCGCTTCCACCCGGCGGTCGCGGCCGCGCGCGAGCGCGTGGCCCGCGGCGAGCTCGGCCGGATCGTGAAGACCCGTGGCTACGGGATCCACGTCGACTGGGGGCCCTCGGGGTGGTTCACGCGTCGGGAGCTCGCGGGCGGCGGCGCGCTCATCGACATGGGGGTGCACGCGATCGACACGGCCCGGTTCGTCCTCGGGGACCCCGAGCCCGTCCGGGTCTGCGCCTCGATCGGGACCCGGTACCGGGACGACTACGACGTCGACGACGACGGGGTCCTGCTCGTGACCTGGTCCAACGGGACGACCTCGATCGTGGAGTCCGGCTGGTGGCAGCCGCACGCCGGGGGCCCGGAGGCCGACACCGAGCTCTACGGGACCGGGGGGTACGCCCGGATCTTCCCGGATGAGGAGCCGGAGGGCGAGGAGCACGCGCCGCGGTCGATGTACGCGGCGCAGATGGCCGCGTTCCTCGACGCGATCGCCGAGGGCCGCGAGCCGCGCCCGAACGGCGAGGACGGGCGCGTGGTCATGCGGGTGGTGGAGGAGGCGTACCGCTCGGCGGCCGAGCTCGGCTGAGCCCCGGCCGACGGGCGCGTCGCGATCAGTGGCAGGGCACGGCGTGTCGCTTCGCGTCGCGGAACCGCGGCTCGCCGGGCACGCCGATCCAGCGCCAGGTGAAGCCGCGGCGCCCGAGGGAGAGCTCGAGCACGCCGAAGGCGTCGTCCTGCGCGGCGGCGAGCATCCGGGGGAAGCGTCCGTCCTGCAGCGCGTAGTGGCTCACGCCGCCGGTCCCGACGATGAACTGCCGCAGGCCCCGCTCGCGGTCCAGGCGCCCCGCGGGGTCCATGGGACGCCACCGCTGGTAGTTGTGGGAGTGCCCGTTCAGCACGACGTCGGCCCCGGCGCGGTACAGGGCCCGCCACAGGGGCGCGACGGCGGCCGTGGCCCCGCTCCCCGTGGAGAACGAGAAGCGGGGGTGGTGCCAGAAGGCCAGCGTGCACCGGTAGGTGCGGTTCGGGTGCGCGGCGAGATCCGCGAGGAGCCACGCGTACATGCGCTCGCCCGGGCCGGGGTCCGTGGGGTCCTCGGCCTCGTCGCAGCCCCCGGGGGCGAAGCACAGCTCGGAGGAGAGCGAGATCACGTGCCAGCAGGGTCGCTCCGGGCAGGCGCCGAGGTCGAAGCTGTAGGAGCCGAGCCCGTCGGGGCCCTTCGCGCGCGAGCCGAAGTAGCGGAAGTACCCGCGGGGACGAGAGGTCGGGTCCTGCCCGTACTCGTGGTTCCCCGGCGAGGGGGCGAGCCGCCGGAACGCGCGCCCCCACGTCGGGTCGAAGTACGTGCGGTAGGCGCGAAGCGTCCCGCGATCGTACTGGTTGTCGCCGAGCAGCAGGATCCTCGCGTACCCCTTTCCGACGACGAGATCCGAGGTGTCGCCGTAGCGGCAGCTCGGGCCGGAGGCGACCGGCTCGCGCTGGCAGGCGATGTCTCCCGCGGCGGCGACCTGGATCCGGCCGTCGGCCCGGGCGACGAGAGGTCGTGGGACGCCGCCCCGGCCTCGGGGCGCCGGCTCCCACGGCGTCGCGCTCGCCCACACGAGCGCGATCGCCAGCGCGGCTGTGACGATCCGACCGAGCCGTTCCCGTGGGCGGCCTCGTCCCCCCGACGACATCGCCGCGCATGGTACGCCCGCGATCGCGGGGCGTGGGTTCCGTGGAGCGGGAACGGTGGCGGGGTAGCATGGTGCGTCGCTCGGTGAGGGGGTGGACGGCGGTGGGACGCTCCGACGTGCTCAAGGATCGGATTCTACCCGACCGATACGGAGGTATGAGGCGCGGCAGGGGTCGGGCGATCGGCTCCCTCGTGCTCGCCCTCGCCCTGCTCGCCCCGCTCGGGTCGCCCAAGGCCCTGCCCGCGGCCCTGGCGGGGGGCAGGGACCCGTCGGTCGCACGGGTGGCGCGGGACCCGGTCTTCGGCCGACCCGGCGGCCTTGCTCCCACGACCGCGTGGGACGGGGACGACGCGCTCTCGCGGGCCCTGCGCCGCGGGCGGATCGATGAGGCCACCTACGCGCTCGAGCGGGCGCGCACGCTCTTCGACCTCGCGGGGGTGCGGGCGCGCTACGGCGCCGACGTGCACGGGCCGGATCCGCGGGGCGCCACGCTCGTGCTGCGGGACCTCGTGCTCCGGCTCCCGGATCTCGCGCCGGCCGAGCGGGTCGAGGCGCGTTCGATCCTCGCGCGCCCGACCGATGGACCGAGCGACCCGGACGGGTACACGGTGCCCGAGGAGACGCCCGTCTGCTCGGTGCACGGCTGCGTCCACTACGTCGCGAGCACGACCGACGCGCCGGACCCCACCGATGTCGACCCGGCGAACGGGATCCCCGACTACGTGGAGGCGGCCTCGGCGGTGCTCGAGGAGGTCTGGGCCAAGGAGGTCGACGAGCTCGGGTACCGGCGGCCGAAGTCGGACCTCACGTCGACGAACAACGGCGGCGACGAGCGGATCGACGTGTACCTCGCGAACCTCGGGGACGACGGGCTCTACGGCTACTGCACGACCGACGACCCGAACGCGATCGATCCCTCGAGCACCTACCGCTACTACGACTTCTCCGCGTACTGCGTGGTCGACAACGACTACGCGGAGTTCCCTCCGCCCTCGGGGGGTCTCGCCGGGCTCCAGGTCACGATGGCGCACGAGTTCTTCCACGCGGTGCAGTTCGCCTACGACGCGGCCGAGGACCCGTGGTTCATGGAGTCCACCGCCGCTTGGATGGAGGACGAGGTCTACGACGCCATCGACGACAACCTCCAGTACCTGCCGTCCGGACCTCTCGGGCGACCGCGGGTGCCGCTCGACCTGAACCGGGGGCTCGCGGTCTACGGCTCGTGGATCTGGCCGCGCTTCCTCGCCGAGACCGCCGAGGACGTGGACATCATCCGGCGGGCCTGGAGGAAGGCGGACGCGTCCCCCGGTGGGATCGACATGTACAGCCTCCAGGCCTACGCGGCGGTGATCTCGGCGCTCGACGCGAGGTTCCGGTGGGTCTTCGCGGACTTCGGCATGTACAACGCGGCTCCCGCCGCCCTCTACGAGGAGGGCGCGGCCTACCCCACGCCGCCGGACGACGAGCGGGTCCGGATCACGCGGCGGGGCGGGGATGCCTCGGGCTCGAAGCTCCTCGATCACCTCACGAACGCCTACATCCGGTTCACGCCCGGCGGCGGCGTGTCGAGCACGGCGAGACTGTCCATCTCGCTCGACGGTCCGCCGCAGCGCACCGGGACCGAGGCCTCCGTCGTCGTCTTCTCCACGGGAGGGCGGGTGCGCTTCGTCCCGCTGCCCGTCGATCGGCGCGGCGACGCCTCGACCGTCGTGCCCTTCAGGGCGGGCCGCATCGCGCGGGTGGAGCTCGTCATGACGAACGCGAGCATCCGCCGCGATGGGGGCTGCTGGCGGGATCCCGACTGGCGCCACGCCTGCGCGGCGCACCCACGCGACGACGACCTGCGCTTCCGCTACACGGCCACGCTCATCCAGTAGCCGTCCGGCGAGCCTGGAGCGCCGGCGCGAGCACGGCCGCGGAGGCGAACGTGAAGGCGCTCCCGGCGAGCCCGTAGGTGTCGTTCACGACCCAGCCGAGGAGGCCGCAGGCCGAGAGCACGAGGATCGCTCGGCGCCACCGCGGATCGGTCTCGAGCGCGCCGAGGAGCCGCAGCGGCGTCCGGGACGCGAGCGCGAGCCACACACCGAGCCCCGCGAGCGTCAGCCACGCCGCGGGCGTCGCCGAGGTCCTCCGCACGTTGGCCCCGAAGCGCTCGAGCAGCGCTGCGCCGAGGCCGCTGGTCGCGCTGGAGACGTGGGTGGCCCCACCGGGGAGCAGGCGGTCCGCGGCGATCGCGAGCGCCGCCCCGGCCGCCAGCCCCGCGAGCCCGAGGAGCCAGGGGCGGACGCCCGAGCGCCACCGGCCGAGCCCCACCCAGAGCGCCGCCGCCGCGCCGAGCGTGGCGCTCCCCCCGAGGTCGGCCCCGAGGAAGGGCAGCCCCGCGAAAGCGGCCGCCGCGACGAGCAGCCACGGCGCCACCCGGGCCGGGAGCCTCGCCGCGCCGAGCACGGCGCCGGCGAGCACCACCCCCGCGTAGGCGTTGCCGAGCCCGAAGAAGCGCTCGCCGTCGAGGACCCCCCCGCCGAGCATCGGTGTGAGCTCGCTCCGCCACCCCATCGCGGCGTCCGCGCCGACGAGCGCGAGGCCGGTCGCCGCCACCGTCGCG
>CAZXJB010000035.1:0-20832 GCA_964640965.1 uncultured Actinomycetes bacterium
GCTTCGCGATCCGCGAGGGCGGCCGCACCGTGGGCGCCGGGCGCGTGACCAAGGTGATCAAGTAGGAAGCCGGAAGGAAGGCGGAGAAGGGCAGTGGCCGGACCGAGGATCAGGATCAAGCTCCGGGCCTACGACCACCGGATGCTGGACGTCGCGGCTCGCGAGATCGTCGAGCACGTGACGCGCACCGGCGCCAAGGTGGTCGGGCCGGTCCCGCTGCCCACCGAGCGGCACATCTACACGGTGATCCGCTCGCCGCACAAGTACAAGGACTCGCGCGAGCACTTCCAGATGCTCACGCACAAGCGGCTCATCGACATCGTGGACGCCACCTCGAAGACGGTGCAGGAGCTCCAGCGCCTGAACCTGTCCGCCGGGGTCGACATCGAGATCAAGCTGTGATGGGCGAGGTCAAGGGGATCCTGGGCACGAAGCTGGGCATGACCCAGATCTTCGAGGACACGCGGGCCGTGCCGGTCACGGTCATCAAGGCCGGCCCGTGCTACGTCGGGCAGGTCAAGACGCCCGAGCGCGACGGCTACTCGGCGATCCAGCTCGTGTACGGCGAGATCCCCGACCGGAAGCTCAACCGTCCGATGCGGGGCCACTTCGAGGCCCACGGCGGGCACCCCGGGCGATACGTGGTCGAGCTGCGGACCGACGACGCCGCCTCCTTCGAGAAGGGGCAGGAGATCCGCGCCGACGTGTTCCGCCCCGGGGAGCGCGCGGACGTCATCGGCGTGAGCAAGGGGAAGGGCTTCGCCGGCGTGATGAAGCGCCACGGGTTCGGGGGCCTGTCCGCCAGCCACGGCACCGAGCGCAAGCACCGGTCCCCGGGCGCGATCGGCGCGTGCGCCACGCCGAGCCGGGTGTTCAAGGGCATGCGCATGGCCGGCCAGATGGGCAACGAGCGCGTGACCGTGCTGAACCTGCTCGTCGTCCAGGCCGACCCCGAGCGCAACCTCCTGCTGCTGCGGGGCGCCGTGCCGGGCCCGAACGGCGGGCTCGTCATGGTGCGCTCGGCGGTCAAGGCGCCGGCCGGGAGGAAGGGCTGATGGCGAAGGTCCCCGTGCTCGACGAGACCGGCGCGCAGGTGGCCGAGCGCGAGCTCGCCCCGCACGTCTTCGAGGCCAAGGTCTCGGTGCCGCTCATGCACCAGGTCGTCGTGGCGGGCCTCGCCTCGCTGCGGCGGGGCACCCACTCCACGAAGACCCGGGGCGAGGTCTCGGGCGGCGGGCGCAAGCCGTGGCGGCAGAAGGGCACCGGCCGCGCCCGCCAGGGCTCGATCCGCGCGCCCCAGTGGACGGGCGGCGGGGTCGTGCACGGCCCGAAGCCCCGGGACCACTCGATGCGCGTGAACAAGAAGATGAAGCGGGGCGCCCTGCGCTCGGCCCTCACCGACGCGCTGCAGAGCGGGAAGCTCGCTGTGGTCCGGGAGCTCGCCTTCGAGGAGCCGAGGACCAAGCGCGCGGCCCAGATCCTCGCGGCGCTCGGCCTCGAGGGCAAGGTCCTGCTCGTGCTGCCCGGCCCGACCGACGACGGAGCGGTCGAGAAGTCCTTCCGGAACCTGCCGAACGTGCGGATCGCCTACGCGCCGAGCCTCGGCACCTACGAGGTCGTCGCCGCCGACCGCGTGCTCTTCACGCAGGCAGCGCTCGACGTCGTCGAGGGGGGTGAGGCCGCGTGAAGTCCCCGCGCGACGTCATCATCCGGCCGATCGTGAGCGAGAAGTCCTACGCCGGGATCGAGCGGAACACCTACACGTTCCTCGTCGACCCGCGGGCGAACAAGACGGAGATCAAGGAGGCCGTCCAGGAGATCTGGGGCGTCCGGGTGGTCTCGGTGAACACGATGAACCGCCGCGGCAAGGTCAAGCGGCGCGGCTTCACCCGCGGCAAGCGCCCGGATCAGAAGCGGGCCGTCGTGACGCTCGCACCGGGCGAGTCGATCGAGATCTTCGAGACGGGGAAGTGACGATGGGCATCCGCAAGTACAAGCCGACCACGCCGGGCCGACGCGGCGCGAGCGTCTCGACCTTCGAGGAGCTCACCCGGGACCGACCGGAGAAATCGCTCCTGGACAAGGGCCGCAAGCGCGCCGGCCGGAACGTCTACGGGCGCATCACGACGCGCCACCAGGGCGGCGGCAACAAGCGGCGGTACCGCGTGATCGACTTCAAGCGGAACAAGGACGGGATCCCGGCGAAGGTCGCGCACATCGAGTACGACCCCAACCGGACGGCGCGGATCGCCCTGCTGCACTACGCGGACGGCGAGAAGCGCTACATCCTGGCCCCGAACGGGCTGCGCCAGGGGGACCGCGTCATGTCGGGCGAGGGCGCGGAGATCCGGGTCGGCAACGCGCTGCCGCTGCGGAACATCCCCGTCGGCACCACCGTGCACGCGGTCGAGCTCAAGCCGGGGGCCGGCGCGAAGCTGGCGCGCTCGGCCGGCACGAGCGTGCAGGTCATGGCCAAGGAGGGAGCCTACGCGACGCTCCGCCTGCCCTCGGGCGAGATGCGGATGGTGCTCGCAGCCTGCAAGGCAACGGTCGGCGAGGTCGGCAACCCCGAGCACGAGCTCATCCAGCTCGGCAAGGCCGGCCGCAGCCGGTGGCTGAACAAGCGTCCCTCCGTCCGCGGCGTGGCGATGAACCCCGTCGACCACCCGCTCGGCGGCGGCGAGGGCAAGAGCTCGGGCGGCCGCCACCCCACCTCGCCGTGGGGGAAGAAGGAGGGCCGCACCCGGAAGCGGAAGAAGGCGTCGGACAAGCTGATCATCCGGCGCCGCGGGAAGGGGCGTGGGTAGGTGCCTCGGTCGATCAAGAAGGGTCCGTTCGTCGACGATCACCTGATGATCAAGATCGTCGAGATGAACAAGCGGGGCGAGAAGAAGGTCATCCGGACCTGGTCGCGCCGCTCGACCATCGTGCCCGAGATGGTCGGGCACACGATCGCCGTGCACGACGGCCGCAAGCACGTGCCGGTCTACATCTCGGAGGCGATGGTCGGCCACAAGCTCGGCGAGTTCGCCCCGACGCGCACGTTCCGCTCGCACACGAAGTCCGAGCGGCGGAGCTCGGCGAGGTAGGGGGATGGAAGCGAAGGCCACGGTGAAGTACGTGCGGATCTCGCCGCCGAAGGCGCGGCGGGCGATCGACCTCATCCGCGGCAAGCAGGTCGACGAGGCCCGCCGGATCCTGCGGTTCTCGAACCTCGGCGCCGCCCGGACGATCGAGAAGGCGCTGGACTCGGCCGTGGCCAACGCGGAGCAGACGCCCGGCGTGATCCCGCAGAACCTCATCGTCGAGCGGGCGTACGTGGACGAGGGGCCGACCCTGAAGCGCTGGCGTCCCCGCGCCTACGGTCGTGCCACGCGGATCCGCAAGCGCACCTCGCACATCACGCTCGTCGTCACGACGCTGGAGGGGGAGTAGTCGGTGGGTCAGAAGGTCAACCCGTACGGGCTCCGGCTGGGGGTCATCTACCCCTGGAAGTCCAACTGGTACGCCGGCCGCGACTACGCCGAGCAGCTCCACGAGGACGTGTGGATCCGCAGGCACATCCGCCAGCGCCTGTCGCGGGCGGGGATCTCCTCGATCGACATCGAGCGCAAGGGCGACCAGATCTGGGTGTACATCCGGACCGCGCGTCCCGGGATCGTGATCGGCCGCAAGGGGGCCGAGGTGGACCGGCTGCGCCGCGACATCGAGCGGGTCACGAAGAAGCGCGTGGACGTGAAGGTCGAGGACATGAACTCGGCGGCCTCGGAGGCCCGGCCGGAGACGGACGCGACGCTCCTCGCGCAGGGCGTGGCCGAGCAGCTCGCCGGCCGCGTCTCCTTCCGCCGGGCGATGCGCCGGGCGGTGCAGACGGCGACGCGGGCGGGCGCGCTCGGCGTGCGGGTGCAGTGCGGCGGCCGCCTCGGCGGGGCCGAGATGTCCCGCCGCGAGTGGTACCGGGAGGGCCGGGTGCCGCTGCACACGCTCCGGGCGAAGATCGACTTCGGCACGGCGGAGGCCAAGACCACCTTCGGGGTCGTCGGCGTGAAGGTGTGGGTCTACCACGGCGACGAGATCCCGGCCTCAGAGCAGGAGACCGAGCGCCTCCGGGCGCGGGCGCTCGCGCAGGCGACGAGCGCGGCCGGCGCCTCGACGGGCGCGCTCATCGACAACCCGGTCGAGGCCGAGGAGCTCGCCGAGGCCGAGGCCGAGCCGATCGTGCCGGTCGTGCCCGTGGAGCCGGAGGTCGAGGCCGAGACCGAGGCCACGCCCCAGGCCGAGACGCAGGGCGGGGCCGCCCCCGCGGGGACCGAGGAGGGCGAGGCCTGATGCTCGCGCCGAAGAAGGTCAAGCACCGGAAGGTGCACCGCGGCCGCATGAAGGGCCGCGCGAAGGGGGGCACCGAGGTGCACTTCGGGGACTACGGGCTCGTGGCCCTCGAGCCGGCGTGGATCACGAACCGGCAGATCGAGGCCGCCCGCGTCGCCATCACGCGGCACATCCGCCGCGGGGGGAAGGTGTGGATCAACATCTTCCCCGACAAGCCCTACACGAAGAAGCCCGCCGAGACCCGGATGGGCTCGGGCAAGGGCAACCCCGAGGGCTGGGTGGCCGTCGTGAAGCCCGGTCGGGTCATGTTCGAGCTGTCGGGGGTGGCCGAGCCGGTGGCGCGCGAGGCGATGCGCCGGGCCGCGCACAAGCTGCCCATCAAGTGCAAGTTCATCAGTCGAGCCGGAGGCATGGAGTAGTGGCCAAGGTCCGAGAGATCCGCGATCTCGGCGACGCCGAGCTCCTCGAGCGCGTGGAGTCGCTCAAGGAGGAGCTGTTCAACCTGCGCTTCCAGCTCGCGACGGGCCAGCTCGACAACCCGATGCGGATCAAGCAGGTCCGCCACGAGATCGCGCGGATCCTGACCGTGCTGCGCGAGCGCGAGCTCGCGGCCGAGCTCGAAGCGCCGGTCGGGTCGGAGGAGGAGCGGTGAGCGAGCAGGCAACGATGCAGCAGCGGGGCCGGCGGAAGGTCCGGGTCGGCGTCGTCGTCTCGGACGCGATGGACAAGACCGTGGTGGTCCGCATCGACCGGAAGATGCGGCACCCCCTGTACAAGAAGACCGTGCTGCGGAGCAAGAAGCTGGCCGCGCACGACGAGCGGAACGAGGCGCACGTGGGCGACACCGTCCGCATCATGGAGACGCGCCCGCTGTCGAAGACGAAGCGGTGGCGCGTGGTCGAGATCGTCGAGCGGGCGAAGTGAGGGAGCGGTGATCCAGCAGGAGACGCGCGTCAAGGTGGCCGACAACACCGGGGCCCGCGAGGTCCTGTGCATCCGCGTGCTCGGCGGCAGCCACAAGCGCTACGCGCGCGTCGGCGACGTGATCGTCGGCTCGGTGAAGGACGCGCTGCCGGGCGGGGCCGTGAAGAAGGGCGACGTCGTGCGGGCGGTCGTGGTGCGCACCGCCAAGGAGCGGCGCCGGCCCGACGGCTCGTACATCCGGTTCGACGACAACGCCGTCGTGCTCATCAACGAGCAGCGGAACCCGCGCGGGACCCGCATCTTCGGGCCGGTCGCGCGGGAGCTGCGGGACAAGCGGTTCATGAAGATCATCTCGCTCGCGCCGGAGGTGCTCTGATGCCCGGGGTGGACATCCGCAAGGACGACACCGTGCGCGTGATGGCCGGCAAGGACCGGGGCCATACCGGACGGGTGATCCGCGTGCTGCCCCGCGAGGGCAAGGTCATGGTGGACGGCGCGGCCCGCGCCAAGAAGCACCAGCGGGCCACGGGGAAGCGCTCGACCTCGGGGCAGCAGCTCCAGCAGGGCGGGATCATCGACACCGAGCTGTTCATCGACATCTCCAACGTGCAGCTCGTCTGCTCGGCGTGTGGGCAGCCCACCCGGGTCGGCCACCACGTCAACCCCGAGGGCAAGAAGGTCCGGATCTGCAGGAAGTGCGAGGCGGAGCTGTGAACGGGTACGTGCCGCGGTTGAAGGTCTGGTACCGGCGGGAGGCGGTCCCGCGCCTCATGCGCGAGCTCGGCCTGTCCAACCCGATGCAGGTCCCGCGGCTCGAGAAGGTCGTCATCAACATGGGCGTCGGCGACGCCCTCAAGGACGGGCGGCTGCTCGACGCCGCGGTCGAGGACCTCGCGACGATCACGGGGCAGAAGCCGATCATCACGAAGGCCCGTCGGTCGGTCGCCGGCTTCAAGATCCGGGAGGGCATGGCGATCGGGGTGAAGGTGACGCTGCGGGGCGACCGGATGTGGGAGTTCCTCGACCGCCTCATCACGGTCGCGATCCCGAGGATCCGGGACTTCCGCGGCCTCGACCCGCGGGCGTTCGACGGGCACGGCAACTACACGCTCGGCCTGACCGAGCAGCTCATCTTCCCGGAGATCGACTACGACAAGGTGGTGAAGGTCCGCGGCATGGACGTCACGATCGTGACGACGGCGGAGACCGACGAGGAAGGCAGGGCCCTGCTCGTCGCGCTCGGGTTCCCCTTCGAGGGGATCCCGGTCGTGGCGACGGCCTCCTGAGGGGTAGGGACATGGCGAAGAAGGCGCTGATCGAGAAGCAGCGGCGGGGGAGCAAGTTCAAGGTGCGCGAGTACACGCGCTGCCGACGGTGCGGCCGTTCGCGTGCGGTGTACCGGCGGTTCCTGCTCTGCCGCATCTGCTTCCGCCAGCTCGCGCACGCCGGCGAGCTCCCGGGGGTGACGAAGGCATCATGGTGAGGCTCGCGACCCACGTCTCGGATCCGATCGCGGACCTGCTCACGCGGATCCGCAACGCCAACCTCGCCTACAAGGAGGAGCTGCTCGTGCCCGCCTCGAGGATGAACGAGGCGATCCTGCGGATCCTCGACGCCGAGGGCTTCATCGCCGGGTACGCCGCGGAGGGCGAGGGGATCGAGCGCGCGTTCCGCGTCCGGCTCCGCTACGGACCGAAGCGCGAGCGCGCGATCACCGGCCTGCGGCGGATCAGCAAGCCGGGCCGCCGGATCTACGTGCGGCGCGGCTCGCTGCCGCGCGTGCTCGGCGGTCTCGGGATCGCGATCGTCTCCACCTCGCAGGGCGTCATGACCGACCGGGAGGCCGCGCGCCGAGGCATCGGCGGCGAGGTCCTCGCCTACGTGTGGTGATGAGATGAGCAGGATCGGCAGGCAGCCCGTGGAGATCCCCGCCGGCGTCGAGCTGACGATCGGCGAAGACGCCGTCGTGACCGTGAAGGGACCGCGGGGGACCCTGAGCCGCCGTCTCCACCCCGACATGCGCCTCGTCCGCGAGGAGAACCGCATCCGGGTCGAGCGGCCGGCCGACGACGGCTTCCACCGCGGCCTCCACGGGCTGACGCGCACGCTGCTCGCCAACATGATCGAGGGCGTGACGAAGGGCTACGAGAAGCGTCTCGCGATCGTCGGGGTCGGCTACCGCGCCTCGATGAAGGGCAAGGACCTCGAGCTCCTCGTCGGCTACTCGCACCCGGTGGTCGTGAGCCCGCCGGAGGGGATCGAGCTCGAGACGCCGAGCCCGACCCAGATCGTCGTGCGGGGCAACGACAAGGAGCTCGTCGGCGAGGTCGCGGCCAAGATCCGGAAGATCCGGAAGCCGGAGCCGTACAAGGGCAAGGGCATCCGGTACGAGAACGAGTACGTGCGGCGCAAGGCCGGCAAGGCCGCGAAGGGCGGGTCGTGATGGACGCCAAGACCAAGCGCGAGGCGCGCATCCGCCGTCATCTGCGGGTGCGGAGGAAGATCTCCGGGACCGCCGAGCGGCCGCGGCTGTCGGTCTTCCGCTCCAACCGCCACATCTACGCCCAGCTCATCGACGACCTCGAGGGCCGGACGCTGGTGGCGGCCTCGGACCGGGAGGTCTCGGTCGCGGGCACGAAGACCGAGCGGGCCCGGGCGGTCGGGAAGCTGATCGCCGAGCGCGCGAAGCAGGCCGGGATCGAGCGCGTGGTCTTCGACCGCGGCGGCCGCCTGTACCACGGGCGGGTGGCGGCCGTCGCCGAGGGCGCCAGGGAGGAAGGACTGCGGATCTGATGCGACGGTACGACAGCCAGGGCGAGAAGAGCATCTACGAGGAGCGCGTGATCTCGATCAACCGCGTCGCCAAGGTCGTGAAGGGCGGCCGGCGCTTCTCGTTCGCCGCGCTGGTCGTCGTGGGCGACGGGGCCGGCCGGGTCGGCATCGGGTACGGCAAGGCCAAGGAGGTCCCCGCCGCGATCGCGAAGGGCGTCGAGGAGGCCAAGCGCAAGATGATCGAGGTGCCGATGATGGGCACCACGATCCCCCACGAGGTCGTCGGGGAGGACGGGGCCGGGGTCGTGCTGCTGAAGCCGGCCGCGCCGGGGACCGGCGTCATCGCCGGCGGCCCGGTGCGCGCCCTCGTCGAGTGCGCGGGGATCAAGGACATCCTGAGCAAGTCGCTCGGCTCCTCGAACGCCATCAACATCGTGAAGGCGGCGATGGCCGGCCTGCGGCAGCTCAAGCGACCCGAGGACGTCGCCCGGATCCGCGGCCGCGACGTGCACGAGGTGGCCCCGAAGCCGATGCTCGAGGCCGTGGCCGCCGCGACGGAGCGGCTGGCCGCGACCCGCGCCGCCAAGCTCGAGGAGGTCTACGCCGACCAGGCCGAGCGCGAGCAGTCGGGCGACCGGCGCGAGCGCCCCGGGGCCCGCCGAGGAGGTCGACGGTGAGCAAGCTCAAGGTCACCCAGATCCGGAGCGTCATCGACCGGCCGAAGGACCAGAAGGCCACGATCCGGCGGCTCGGGCTGCACCGCATCAACGACGTGGTCGTGAAGGAGGATCGCCCCGAGATCCGGGGGATGATCGCGAAGGTCCGTCACCTGGTGCGCGTGGAGGAGGTGGAGGGATGAAGCTCCATCACCTGAAGCCGGCGCCGGGGGCCAAGCGCGACCGCAAGCGGGTCGGCCGCGGCCGGGCCGGGGTGCGGGGCAAGACCGCCGGCCGGGGCACGAAGGGGTACCTCGCGCGGCACGACCCGAAGCTGGGGTTCGAGGGCGGCCAGATGCCGCTCTCACGGCGCGTGCCGAAGCTGAAGGGCTTCAAGAACCCGAACCGCGTGGAGTACGCGGTCGTGAACGTCGAGACGCTCGGCAAGGTGTTCAGCGGCGGCGAGGTCGACCCCGCCGCCCTCCGCGAGCACGGGCTCGTGCGCAAGGGCCGCCCGGTGAAGGTCCTCGGCCGGGGCGAGCTCGGGGTCGCCCTCGTCGTCCGGGCGCAGGCGTTCTCCGAGACCGCCCGGCGCAAGATCGAGGAGGCCGGCGGGCGGGCGGAGGTCATCGCCTGACCGGGGTAGGATAGGGGCCCGTGCTCAGAGCCTTCGTCAACGCGTTCAAGGTCCCCGATCTCCGGAAGAAGATCCTCTTCACGCTGTTCATCATCGCCCTGTACCGGTTCGGCTCGCACGTGCCGGTGCCGGTCGTGGACCTCGACATCCTGCGGCGGGCCCTCGAGCGGCAGGGGCAGCAGGGGTTCCTCGCCTTCATCGACCTGTTCTCCGGCGGCGCGCTCACGCGCATGGCGGTGTTCGGGCTCGGCATCATGCCCTACATCACGAGCTCGATCATCATGCAGCTCCTCACGGTGGTGATCCCCAAGCTCGAGCAGTGGCAGAAGCAGGGCGAGCAGGGCATCAAGCGGATCAACCAGTGGACGCGCTACGTGACGGTCGTGCTCGCGCTCCTGCAATCGACCGGGCTCGTGTTCCTGTTCCACTCCGGGAACGCGGCGCAGGGGCTCGGCGTGGACATCTTCCCGGCGGGGGAGTTCACGCCGGCCAACGTCGCGCTGATCGTCCTCATCATGACCGCCGGCACCGCGATGATCATGTGGCTCGGCGAGCTCATCACCCAGCGCGGCATCGGCAACGGGATGTCGGTGCTGATCTTCACGAGCGTCATCTCGCGGCTGCCGCAGGAGGGCCGCTCGATCCTCGTCTCGAGCGGCGGGATCCGCTTCACGCTCGTGCTCCTCATGGGGCTCGCGCTCATCGTCGGCGTGATCTTCCTGGAGCAGGGGCAGCGGCGGATCCCCGTCCAGTACGCGAAGCGCATCGTCGGCCGCCGCATGACGACCGGTGGGAGCACCTACATCCCGCTGAAGGTGAACCAGGCCGGCGTCATCCCGATCATCTTCGCGAGCTCGCTCCTGTACTTCCCGACGCTCGTCGCGAGCATCTACCACGCCTCCTGGTTCCAGTCGTTCGTGAACAACTACGTCACGAACCAGCGTTCGTTCGTCTACATGACGATCTACGGGCTGCTCGTCGTCTTCTTCGCGTACTTCTACACGGCGATCGCGTTCAACCCCGTCGACACCGCCGACAACCTGCGCAAGTACGGGGGCTTCGTGCCCGGCATCCGCCCGGGCCCGCCGACGGCGGACTACCTCTCGTTCGTGCTCACGCGGATCACCCTGCCGGGGTCCCTGTACCTGGCCGCCATCGCGCTCCTGCCCTCGATCGTGTTCGCCTTCTGGGTGATCTCGCAGTTCCCCTTCGGCGGCACGTCGCTGCTCATCACCGTCGGGGTGGCCCTGGAGACGATGAAGCAGCTCGAGTCCCAGCTGCTCATGCGCCACTACGAGGGGTTCCTGAGGTAGGCGGCCGTGCGGATCGTGCTGCTCGGACCGCCGGGGGCAGGGAAGGGCACGCAGGCCAAGCGCCTCGCCGAGCGGTACGGGCTCCCCATCATCGGGACCGGCGACATCTTCCGCGACCACGTGGCCCGGGGGACCACCCTCGGGCTGCAGGCCAAGGCCTACATGGATCGCGGCGACTACGTCCCCGACCAGATCGCCGTGAACATGGTGCTCGGCAGGCTCCAGGAGCCGGACTGCCGGGTCGGCTTCATCCTGGACGGGTTCCCGCGCACGGTCCCGCAGGCGCAGGCGCTCGAGCGCGCGCTCACCGAGGCCGGCACGCCGCTCGACGCCGTCCTGAACTTCAAGGTGAGCGACGAGATGGTCGTCAAGCGCCTCACGAACCGGCTCGTGTGCTCCTCCTGCGGCCGGCCGTACAACCTCGCGTTCAAGCCGCCCCGCGTCGAGGGCGTCTGCGACGTCTGCGGGGGGCCGCTCTCGCTCCGCTCGGACGACGACGAGGCCACGATCCTGCGGCGGCTCGAGGTCTACCGGCGCCAGACCGAGCCCCTCGTGCTGTACTTCTGGGAGCGGGGCCTGCTCCGCGACATCGACGCGGAGGCCCCCGAGCAGGTGGTCTCCGACCGCACGGTCGAGGCGCTGTCGGATCTGCTGGACGTCGACGGGTGATCGTCTACAAGTCCCCCGCCGAGATCGAGAAGATGCGCCGGGCCGGGCGGATCGTCGCCGGCACCATCGAGGCCGTGCTGCGGGCGGTGGCGCCGGGCCGCACGACGAAGGACCTCGACCGGGTGGCCGAGGCCTACATCCGCGAGCGGGGGGCGGTCCCGTCGTTCCTCGGGTACGGGAACCCGCCGTTCCCCGCCTCGATCTGCACGAGCCTGAACGACGAGATCGTCCACGGGATCCCCTCGACGAAGCGCGTCCTGCGCGAGGGGGACCTGCTCTCGCTGGACTTCGGGGCCATCTGGGAGGGGTTCCACGCCGACGCCGCGGTGACGGTCTTCGTGGGGGAGCCGCCCTCCGACGAGGCGGAGAAGCTCGTCCGGGTCACCCAGGAGGCCCTCGAGGCCGGGATCGCCCAGATCCGCCCCGGGGGGCGCCTGTCGGACATCTCGCACGCGATCGAGCAGACGGCGCTCGGGGCGGGGTTCCAGGTCGTCCGGGAGTACGTGGGGCACGGCATCGGCCGCCGGCTCCACGAGGACCCCCAGATCCCGAACTACGGGCCCCCGGGGCGGGGGCCGGAGCTGAAGCCGGGGCTGGTGGTCGCCGTCGAGCCGATGGTGAACATGGGCGGGTGGGAGACCGCGCTGCGGGCCGACCGCTGGACCGTCGTCACGGCCGACGGGTCCCTGTCGGCCCACTTCGAGCACACGATCGCGGTGACCGAGGACGGCCACGAGGTGCTGACCGTGCAGGGGTGAGCGGCCCCGGCCGGTGGCGCCCGGGGGCCGAGGCCAGGGCGTGGACGGTGCCGGTCGGCGTCCCTATACTGGCTGCCTGCCCCAGCCGGGGCGGGTTCGGCTCGTCCGTGGACGGGTCGAGCGTGTCCGTCGGAGAGGCGAGACCGGGAGTTGCCGAAGAAGGACGCGATCGAGATCGAGGGAACGGTCGTCGAGCCGCTCCCCAACGCGATGTTCCGGGTCGAGCTCGACAACGGACACAAGGTGCTCGCGCACATCTCGGGCAAGATGCGGATGCACTACATCCGGATCCTCCCGGGGGACCGGGTGCTGGTGGAGCTGTCGCCGTACGATCTCTCGCGCGGGAGGATCGTGTACCGGTACAAGTGAAGGGGCCCACGGGCCCGATGGAGAGGGCAGGGGAACGATGAAGGTCCGACCGTCGGTGAAGAAGATCTGCGACCGGTGCAAGGTCATCCGCCGGCGCGGCCAGATCCGCGTGATCTGCTCGAACCCCCGCCACAAGCAGCGGCAGGGCTAGGCCGGGAAGGCAGGGAGGCACAGGGTGGCACGGATCGCAGGCGTCGACCTCCCCCGCGAGAAGCGGGTGGACATCGCGCTCCGGTACATCTACGGCATCGGCCCGACCCGGGCGAACCACATCGTGGCCTCGCTCGGCCTGGACCCGGCGACCCGGGTCCGCGACCTCTCCGAGGAGGAGGTCAGCCGGATCCGCGAGCTCATCGACCGCGAGTACAAGGTCGAGGGCGACCTCCGCCGCGAGGTGGCCCAGGACATCAAGCGGAAGATCGAGATCGGCTGCTACCAGGGGATCCGGCACCGCCGCAGCCTCCCCGTCCGCGGCCAGCGCACCCACACGAACGCGCGGACGCGCAAGGGCCCGCGCAAGACCGTGGCGGGCAAGAAGAAGGCCGGGAAGAAGTAGGGGAGCCATGGCGAAGCCGAAGGCCAAGAAGGTCCGGAAGAAGGAGAAGAAGAACGTCGTCCACGGGCACGCCCACATCAAGTCGACGTTCAACAACACGATCGTCACGATCACGGACCTGCAGGGCAACACGATCGCCTGGGCGAGCGCCGGCAACGTGGGGTTCAAGGGCTCCCGGAAGTCGACGCCGTTCGCCGCGCAGCTCGCGGCCGAGGCGGCCGCCCGGCGGGCCCAGGAGCATGGCCTGCAGAAGGTCGACGTCTTCGTGAAGGGGCCGGGGGCGGGGCGCGAGACCGCGATCCGCTCGCTCGCGGCCACGGGCCTGGAGGTCCTCGGGATCCAGGACGTCACGCCGGTGCCGCACAACGGCTGCCGGCCGAAGAAGCGTCGGCGCGTGTAGCGCCGACGGGCCCGCCCGCCGGGCGGGCCCGGGATCGGTGGGGCAGGAGTGGATGATCCCCCACCGGAGGAGGGTGGAAGTGTTCATCGTCGCGAGACCGCAGATCTCCGAGGAGCCCGTCTCCCCGACGCGCTCCCGGTTCGTCATCGAGCCCCTCGAGCCGGGGTTCGGCTACACCATCGGCAACGCGCTCCGCCGCACGCTGCTCTCCTCGATCCCGGGGGCGGCCATCAGCTCGGTGCGGATCGAGGGCGTGCTCCACGAGTTCGCGACCATCCCGAAGGTGACCGAGGACGTCACCGACATCATCCTGAACCTCAAGGAGCTCGTGATCCGCAGCGAGGTCGACGAGCCGGTGACCGTGTACCTGAAGGCGAAGGGCCCGGGCGAGGTCACGGCCGGAGACATCGCGCCGCCCGCCGGCGTCGAGATCCTGAACCCGGACCTGCACATCGCCACGATCGGCAAGGGCGGCTCGCTGGAGATGGAGATGGTCGTCGAGCGGGGGGTCGGGTACCGGACGGCCGAGAAGAACAAGAAGCCGCGGGACCCGATCGGCGTGATCCCGGTCGACTCGCTCTTCTCCCCCGTGCGGAAGGTGAGCTACACGGTCGAGAACACGCGGGTCGAGCAGATGACCGACCGCGACAAGCTGATCCTCGACGTCGAGACCGACGGCTCGATCAGCCCGCGCGAGGCCGTGGCCTCGGCCGGCGGGACGCTCCTCGAGCTCGTCCAGCTGTTCAGCGAGCTCGCGGAGGCGCCCTCGATGCAGGTCGGGCCCGCCGAGGACGAGGCCGTGCCCTCCGACTACCAGATCACGGTGGAGGAGCTGAACCTCTCGGTGCGCTCCTACAACTGCCTGAAGCGCGAGGGGATCAACACCGTCGGCGACCTGGTGCAGAAGACCGAGGCGGAGCTCATGGACATCCGCAACTTCGGCCAGAAATCGATCGACGAGGTCAAGGCGAAGCTCGCCGAGCTCGGCCTGTCGCTGCGGGAGGAGTGATCGGATGCCACGGCCGAAGAAGGGCCCGCGTCTCGGCTCCGGCCCCGCCCACCAGCGGCTGCTGCTGAACACGCTCGCGGCGCAGCTGTTCACGCACGAGCGGATCAACACCACCGAGGCCAAGGCGAAGGCGCTCCGCCCGGTGGCCGAGCGGATGATCACGTTCGCCAAGCGGGGCGACCTCGCCGCCCGGCGGGAGGTGCTGAAGGACATCCCCGACCGGGACGTCGTTCACAAGCTCTTCAGCGAGATCGCGCCCCGGTACGCCGAGCGCCCCGGCGGGTACACGCGGATCCTGAAGCTCGGGCCGCGCAAGGGCGACGGCGCGCCGATGGCGCGGATCGAGCTCGTCGAGGCCGAGTAGGCGCCCGGCCGCCCGGGACCTCCGGTCCGCCGGGAACCCTCCGGTGGGCGGCCTCCGTCCCACGGGTATGAGGTGGTCCACGGTCTCCGCGACGCTCGCCCTGCTGGCCGTGGCGGCGGCCTGCGCCTCGCCCGACGCCGGCGGTGGATCGGGCTGGCTCGCCGGCGGACCGCACGCCCTCGACGGGCGCTCCTTCGTCTCCACGCGCGTGCTCGAGGACGGCGCCGAGCGGCCCCTCGTGCCCGGCACGCGGATCGAGCTCTCGTTCTCGGAGGGACGCCTGTCCGCGAGGGCGGGCTGCAACCTCATGGGGGCGCCCTACCGGCTGGCTGGCGACCGGCTGCGCCTGACCGGCGACGTGAGCATGACCGAGATGGGGTGCGACCCCGAGCGGCACGAGCAGGACGCCTGGCTCTCCGCCTTCCTCGGGAGCTCGCCGCGGGTGCGCCTGGACGGGGCGGGGCTCACGCTGGTCGCGGGCAGGACCCGGATCGAGCTCGTGGACCGGGAGGTCGTCGAGCCCGACCTGCCGCTCGAAGGGACCCGCTGGGAGCTCGAGACCATCGTCCGCGGCGGGGTCGCCTCCAGCGTCCCGGCCGGGCTCCACGCCGACCTGCGCATCACCGAGGGTCGGATCGGCGGGTTCAACGGGTGCAACGAGTGGGGCGCGCAGGTCGTCTCGACGTCCGGCGGGGTGCTGGTCCTCGGGGAGGTCGCCCAGACCCAGATCGGCTGCGCGGGTGCGGCGGCCGCGCTGGAGCGGGACGTGAACGCCGTGATCACCGCCGAGCGGATCGCCTACGAGATCGACGGCGCGAGCCTCGTCCTGCGGGCGGCGGACCGCGAGCTGCACTTCGAAGGCGAGCCCGCCCCTGCCGCCTGAGGCCATACTTGGCCGCGTGGAGCGCACGATCCGGCTCACGCTCGCCTACGACGGGACGGGCTTCCGGGGCTTCGCCCGGCAGCGCGATCAGCGGACCGTCCAGGGCGTGCTCGAGGCGGCGCTCACGCGCGTGCTGGGCGCGGCACCGCGGCTGTCGGTCGCCGGTCGGACCGACGCGGGGGTGCACGCCCGGGGCCAGGTGGTCTCGTTCGCGGCGGCGCTCGACCCCGAGTGGCTCCAGCGGGCGCTGAACGGCTTGCTCGCGCCGGAGGTCGTCGTATGGGACGCGCGGTGGGCGCCGCCGGGGTTCGACGCCCGACGCTCGGCCTCCGCGCGGGAGTACCGGTACCGGATCGACCTCGGGCCCTGGCCGGACCCGTTCACGGCCCGGTACGTCTGGCACCGGCCGGGGGAGCTCGCGGTCCCTCGGATGCGCGAGGCCGCCCGGCACCTGCTCGGGGAGCACGACTTCGCGTCCTTCGGCCGTCCCCACCGACCGGGCGGGCCGACCGTGCGCCGCCTGGACCGCGTGGCGGTCTCCCGCCGCGGGGACCGGCTCGAGATCTCGGTCCGGGGCAACGCCTTCCTGCACCAGATGGTGCGCTCGATCGTGGGCACGCTCGTGCGGGTGGGGGAGGGGCGGATGGCGCCGGGGGACGTCGCGGCGGCGCTGGGGGCCCGGGACCGGGCGGCCGCCGGTCCGGTCGCGCCGCCCCACGGGCTCACGCTCGAGCGGGTGGTCTACGGGCGGCGGCCGAGCTTTGACGATGGGCCGAAACCGCAGGTAGCATGAGGCGCCGGCCTCCCCGGCCGGCGCTTCCACGTATGAGGACCTACTCGCCGAAGCCGCAGGACATCGAGCGGCGCTGGTACGTGATCGACGCGTCCGGCGCCGTGCTCGGCCGTCTCGCGTCGCAGGTGGCGGCCATCCTCCGGGGCAAGCACAAGCCGATCTTCGCCCCGCACATGGACGCGGGCGACCACGTCATCGTGGTGAACGCCCGCGGGGTGCGGCTGACGGGGGAGAAGGAGGCGAAGAAGTTCGCCTATCGCCACTCGGGGTACCCGGGCGGCCTCACCGCGATCCAGTACGCGAAGCTGCTCTCCGATCGGCCGGAGGTCGCCGTCGAGAAGGCCGTCAAGGGCATGCTGCCGAAGAACCGGCTCGGCCGGGCGATGGCGAAGAAGCTCCAGGTGTACGCCGGCCCGGAGCACCCCCACGCCGCCCAGGAGCCGCAGCCGCTGCGCCTGGGCGAGGTGCCGCCGTGGACCGGGCTGCCGGAGCGCGCCCCGGCCGCGGCGCTCGAGCCGGCCGCCCCGGCCGCGAAGCGGTCGGCGAGGAAGGCGGCCGCGGAGGAGCCCACGCCGGTGGAGGGCACCGCGGGGACCACGACGGCCAAGCGGGCCACGGCCGCGAAGCGGACCACGGCCGCCAAGCCCGCCGGGGCGAAGAGGGCCACGGCGAAGAAGACCACGGCCACGCGCGCGCCCGCGGCGAAGCCGACCACGCGGCGCGCGAAGAAGGAGGAGTAGGTGGTGCAGCTCGCGACCGGACGACGCAAGGAGGCCGTGGCCCGCGTTCGGCTGGTGCCCGGCGCCGGCGCGTTCGTCGTGAACGGCCGCTCCCTCGACGAGTACTTCCCGACCCGCGCGCAGCGGCTCATCGTCACGGCCCCGCTGCGCACCGCCGGGCGCGAGAAGGACCTCGACGTCATCGCGACGATCGAGGGCGGCGGCGTGAGCGGCCAGGCGGGGGCGCTGCGCCTCGGGATCGCCCGCGCGCTCATCGAGCTCGACCCCGAGCTGCGGCCCGTGCTCAAGAGGGAGGGCTACCTCTCGCGCGACGCCCGCGAGAAGGAGCGTCGCAAGTACGGGCTGAAGAAGGCGCGCAAGGCGCCCCAGTACTCCAAGCGCTAGGCAGGCGCTAAGCCGAGCCCCTCCCGTCCTCGGCGGACGGCTCGCCCGTCTCGTCGGTCTCGCCCGGGGCCTCGTCCGGGGTCTCGTCCAGGGCCGCCTCGGCCAGGGCCGCGAGCTCCTCCTCGGGGATCTCCGGGGGCGGGGACTCCAGGATGAGCCGGGCCTGCGGCTCGAGATCCTCCGGCACCCACAGGTCGACCGTGCCCGCGCGGTAGGGGCCGAACGCCTCCCCCTTGACGAGGACGGGGATGCCTTCGGCCTCCAGACGGATGCGCGCGAGCTCGCCCTCGGGCGCCGAGGCCGTCGACCAGATGTGGACGAAGCGCCGCTCGCTCACGTCCGACATGGTCTCACGCCGCCGCGCTCGGATATATCGACAGACATCGATCCTTCTGCTAGGATCGATCGATGAACATCGATGTGAACATCGATATGACGACCGCGGGGCGGACGCGCACGGCCGGGGGGCGCGCCGCGAGGGTCGAGCTCCCCGTGCTCGAGGACGTGCCCGTGCGATGCTGCCCACCGCTCGCCGGCGCCCCGATGTCCGAGCGCGACGCGGAGGTCACGGCCCGGGTCTTCAAGGCGCTCGCCGATCCCCACCGCGTGCGGATCGTGAACCTGCTCGCGACCGCCCCGGGCCCGCTGTGCGTGTGCGACCTCACGCCGCAGCTCGGCCTGTCGCAGCCCACGGTGAGCTTCCACCTGAAGAAGCTCGTCGAGGCCGGGCTGCTCCGGCGCGAGCGGCGGGGGGTCTGGTCGTACTACCGGATCGACGGCGGGGCGCTCACGCGCCTCGCGAGGGTCTTCGAAGGAGGGGGAGAGGATGCGAGAGGAGGCCGGGGTGGCTGAGGGGCTCCGCGAGGAGGTCCGGGAGCGCTACGCGGAGGCGGCCCGGCAGGCGGGTGCGGGGTGCGGATGCGGACCCTCGTGCTGCGAGCCCGAGGGCTTCGGTCCCGGACGCTACGAGCCCGAGCTGCTCGCGGAGGTCCCCGACGCCGCCGCGCTCGCGAGCCTGGGCTGCGGGAACCCCATCGCCGTGGCCGAGCTGCGGGAGGGCGAGACCGTCCTCGACCTCGGATCGGGCGGCGGGATCGACGTGATCCTCTCCGCCCGGCGCGTCGGGCCCTCCGGGAAGGCCTACGGCCTCGACATGACCGAGGAGATGCTCGAGCTCGCGCGTCGCAACGCGGCCGAGGCCGGCGTCGAGAACGTCGAGCTCCTCCGCGGCTACATCGAGGACATCCCGCTGCCGGACCGGAGCGTCGACGTGATCATCTCGAACTGCGTGATCAACCTGTCCACCGACAAGCCGCGGGTGTTCGCCGAGATGCGCCGGGTGCTGCGACCCGGCGGCCGGCTCGGGATCGCCGATGTCGTGGCGGCGGACGCGCTCACGCCCGAGGAGCGCGCGGAGCGGGGCAGCTTCGTGGGCTGCATCGCCGGGGCGCTGAGCTTCGCCGAGTACGAGGCCGAGCTCACCCGGGCCGGCTTCGTGGACGTCCGGGTCGAGCCCACCCACGAGGTCGCCGACGGGATGTACGGGGCGATCGTGCGCGCCCGCGCGCCCGCGGACGGTTAGCGCTCGGGGTCGGGGGGCTCTGCGGCCCGGGTCGCGGCAGCCTCGGGCTCGGTCGGCTCGACGCCGAGCTCGCGCAGGAGCTCCCGCACGCGGCGGCCGATCTCGTCGCGGATGGGTCGGACCTCCTCGAGCTGCCGGCCCGCCGGGTCGGGCAGCTCCCAGTCCAGGGAGCGCTTCCCGGGGTAGACCGGGCAGGCGTCGCCGCAGCCCATGGTCACGATCACGTCGGCGCGCCGGAGGGTCTCCTCGGTCCAGCGCTGCGGCCGCTGTCCGGCGATGTCGATCCCGACCTCGGCCATGGCGGCGACGGCGGCGGGGTTGACCTCGGCGGCCGGGTCCGAGCCGCCGGAGGCCACCTCGACCCGGTCGCCCGCGAGGTGCCGCATCCAGCCCGCCGCCATCTGGGAACGGCCGGCGTTGTGGACGCACAGGAACACGACGACGGGGCGCTCGCCCATGCCCGCCATGCTACCGGCCCCGGCACTCGAGGCAGAGGCCGGTGAGGACCTCGAGGAGGGCGGGGGACTCCTCCGGGAGGAGCTCGCGGATGCGCGCGAGCATCGGCTCGGGCGCCACCGGGGCGCCGCACCGGCGGCACCGCCCGACCTCCGCCCGCTTCAGGGTGCGACGGCCGGCCAGCGTCTCCGGGCCGGTCCGGCGCTCCAGCGTGACCACGTGCTCGGGGCAGACCTCGACGCAGTGGCCGCAGGCGATGCAGCGCCCGGCGTCCAGGGTGAGGGCCGGGGCCTCGGCGGTGCCCTCCATCCGCAGCGCGGCGGTCGGGCAGAGCGTGGTGCAGGTGCCGCACAGGGTGCAGCCGTCGGTGCGGACCGCCGGCAGCCCGAGCGGTCCGCCGGCCACGTCGAGGTCGCTCGCTGCGAGCGCGCCGAGGGCGGTGGCGGTCGCCTGGGGCTCGTGGACGATGGGCGGGAGACCTGCGCGGGTCGTCGGCGCGGGCATCGGCCCGAGCAGCGGCGCGAGGGGCTCCGGGGCATCCGCGCGGGCGGAGCGGACCCGCTCGGCCCCGGCCACGGCGCCCGCGTAGACCGTCCGGGCCTCGACGAGCGGGGGCGAGCCCGCGCCGCAGCGCTCGCCGCCGCCGAGCGTGCCCACCGCGGGCGCGCCGGCGGCGAGGGCGCCGAGGAGCCAGCCCTCGGTCACGGCCGCCAGGCACGGGACGGGGATCACGACCCAGCCCGGAGCCGGGGGTCCCGCCTCCTCGGTGCCCGGGGACCCCGCGGCGACCCCCGCCGCGACCCCCGGGGCGATCCCCGGGGCGACCTCCGCGGGCGGCCGTCCCACGGCGCGGGCGGCCCCTCGGCAGGCGAAGAGCACGGCCGGGCGCTCGCGCCAGGGCCAGGCCCAGACCGCATCCATCCGCGCCTCGAGCTGCTCGGGCGCCGCGCCGGCAACGCCGGTCGCTCCGACCGGGCAGGCCGCGACGCACGCCGCGCAGCCCACGCACACGTCCGAGCTCACCGACGGGATGGGGCGGGAGGCGACGATCGCCTCCACCGGGCACGCGCCGACGCAGGCCCCGCACCGGTCCGTGCCGAGGCAGCGCTCCCGGGCGATGGCCGCGACGGGCCGGTAGGAGACGGCGCCGCCCGCGAGGAGCCCCCGACGGCTCACCTCGCCGCCGCCGAGCCGCAGGCGGAGGCGTGAGGGGGGTGTCGGTGTCCCGGCGGCGATCG
>CAZXJB010000036.1:0-20314 GCA_964640965.1 uncultured Actinomycetes bacterium
CCCCCGTGAAGCGCAGCTCGCGCCCCTCGCCGTCGCGGACGGCGAGCTCGCGGGCCGCGAGCAGCCAGGCGTCCCGGCGCGAGCGCTCGAGGGTCTCGGCGAGGGCCCGCAGCCGATCCCGCGCGCTCGCGGCCTCCTCGAACCGCTGCTCGGCCGCCAGGGCACCCATCCTGGCCTCGAGCGCCGCGAGGAGCCCGCCCGGTGCGGAGAGGGAGGAGAGGAGGGACCGGACGAGCTCCCCGTAGCGCTCGGGGTCGACGCGGCCCACGCACGGCGCGAGACACCGGCCCATGTCGGCGAGGGCGCAGGGAGGGAAGCGCGTGCGCGCCCCCATCGGGCGCGTGCAGCGGCGGATCGGGAAGACCTCCTCGAGCGCCTCCTTCGCGAGCTGCGCGGCGCGCGAGGAGCCGAAGGGGCCGAGGAAGGCGGCCCGCCCCGTCGGCTCGCGCACGACCTTGATGCGGGGGTAGGGCTCGGCGGGGTCCACCTTCAGGTAGGCGTAGCGCCGCCACGTCTTGCCGCGGCGGTTGTAGCGGGGCTCGTAGCGCCCGATCAGTCGCGCCTCGAGCACGAGCGCCTCGAGCTCGCTCCCGCACGGGATGCCCTCGACCGCGGCCGTCTGCGCGAGCAGGTCCTCGACCTTCTTGCGCCCGTCGCCGTAGAAGTACGAGCGCACGCGCGTGCGGAGGTCCTTGGACTTGCCGACGTAGAGCACGCGGCCCTCGCGGTCCTTGAACAGGTACACCCCGGGCGCGTGCGGCAGGTCGTCGGCGAGCCGGATCTTCCCGAAGTGGGGGCGGCCGCGGGCCGCCACGGCGAGGTGGAGGTCCCCGAGGGTCCGGATGCCGAGCCGTCCGCCGAGCTCGAGCAGCCCGTGGAGGACCTCCAGGCAGGCCTCGGCGTCGTCGAGCGCGCGGTGGGTGGGGCGGGCGGCGGTCCGGAAGTACTCCGCGAGGGTGGCGAGGCGCACGTTCGGCACGTCGGGCCACACCACGCGCCGCGCCAGGCGCGCCGTGCACACCGGCGGCGGCGGCAGCGGATCGTACCCGGCGCGCTCGAGCGCGACGTTCAGGAAGGTGAAGTCGAACCGGGCGTTGTGCGCCACGAACACCGCGCCGCGGGCGAGCTCGATGAAGCTCGGCAGCACGGCCTCCAGGGGCGGGGCCCCCGCGACGGCGCGGTCGTCGATGCCCGTGAGGTGGGTGATGAACGGCGGGATCGGCACGCCGGGGTTCACGAGGGTGTGGAAGGCGCCGAGCCGCTCGCCGCCGCGGTACGCGACGGCCCCGATCTCGGTGATCCGCGAGTCCACGGGCGATCCCCCGGTCGTCTCCAGGTCGACGACGAGGAACGTGACCTCGGACAGGGGGATGCCCTGCTCGAGCGTGGTCTGGACCATCACGGCATGCCGCTCCCGCGGGGCCGCGGGGGCAGCATGCTATCGAACAGATGTTCGCCCGGTCAAGGGCCTCCGCTCACGGGCCTCCGAACACCGACGCGAGCCCGCGGTCAGGGTGCGCCGGCGGGCGGGCTCCCGCCGGGCGGTGCCTGCTCGGGGATCCGGTCGGTCGGAGGGTTCGCGGGGACCTCGTCGGGGGGGCCGGGGGAGCGCTCGCTCGAGGCGGCCGCGCCCTCGTCGCCCTGCACGCAGGGGTCCTGCCCCTCGGCCGGGTCCTGGCGGTGCTCGAGGGACGCCTCGGAGGCGACCGCCGCGACGGCCTGTCCCTTCTCGCAGCCCTGCAGGCTCGGGTCCTGCGCGACCTGGGAGACCTCCGCCCCGTGCTCGGCGGCGGGCGCGCGGTCGTCGGAGGAGGGCAGGTCCAGGCCGAGGTGGCCGGCGAGCCCGGCGATCGCGTCCTGCGCGGGCGTGGGCAGGGCCCCGGCCCAGGCCAGCCCGCCGGTGAGGGTCATGGCGGCGGCGAGCGCGAGCACGGCCGCGCGCCGCTTCGTGAGGATGCGCATCGGGGACCTCCTCGGGTGGGTGAGCGGGCCCGCCGCCCGGGCGGCGGCCACCATGGCCGCGAGGTGCCGCGCGGCGAGCTCCTCCGAGGGGGCCTCGAGCAGGCCGGCCCGCAGACGGCGGACCGCGGCGACCACGCGGGCCGCCTCCTCGTCCTCGGGGGCGTCGCCGACGAGGACCTGCTCGAGGCGCTCGGAGGTTCGGTGCATCTCACCCCAGCTATCGTCCGCGCGCCTCATCCGGAAACGGCCTCCCGCTCGATCGAGCGCGCGAGGGCCGCCAGCCCCCGTCGCTGCAGGGTCTTGACCGCGCCCCGGGTCTTGCCGAGCACCCGGGCGACCTCCGCCACCGACAGCTCGCCGAGGATGCGGAGGAGGACCACGGCCCGCTGGTCCGGCGTGAGGGCGTCCAGGGCCCGCACGGCCCAGTCGGTCCCGAGCGCCCCCATCGCCTCCTCGGTCACGTCGCCGACCGGTCCGCCCGATGCGGCGAGGGCGTGGGGATCGACGGGGACGTCTCGGCGTCGACGCGCGCGCCGCCGGGCATCGACCAGGCGGTGGTGGGCGATCGTGAACACGAAGGAGCGCAGGGCGCGCTCGTCACCCCGGAAGGTCGCGATCCGCTCGACGAGGGCCACGAACACCTCGCCCGCGAGGTCCTCGGCGTCCGCGGCGCCCTGCCCCCGGAGGTACCCGAGGACGGCGGGGGCGAGCTCGCGGTAGATGCGCTCGAGCGCCTCGGGATCGCCCGCCCTCGCCGCCTCGAGCACCCGCACGAAGTCCGGACCGATCACACAGCAAGTATCGGCCGGCGGACGCGGAGGGTGTACCGGGTCAGCGGGGGTAGAGCGCCTCCTCGACCATGAAGGCGAGGAGCTGGCCGATCGCGATGTGGCACTCCTGGATGTGGGAGGTGGCCTCGCTCGGGACCCGGATCGCGACGTCGGCGAGGGGCGCGAGCGCGCCGCCGCCCTGCCCCGTGAGGGCGATCGTCCGCAGGCCCCGCTCGCGGGCCGTCTCGACCGCGCGGACCACGTCGGCCGAGCTCCCGCTCGTCGAGATCCCGATGAGCACGTCGCCCGGTCGCCCGAGGGCCTCGACCTGGCGGGCGAAGACCCCCTCGAAGCCGAAGTCGTTCGCGATCGCGGTGAGGATCGAGGTGTCGGTCGTGAGGGCGAGCGCGGGGATCGCCGGTCGACGGTGGTCGCGCGTGAGCGCGCTCACGAGCTCGGCCGCCAGGTGCTGGCTGTCGGCGGCGCTCCCGCCGTTGCCGCAGAGCAGGACCTTCCCACCGTCCAGGAACGCGTTCACGAGCAGCTCGGCCGCCCGGGCGACGTCCGGCGCGCAGGCCTCGGCGGCGCGCCGGGCCGTCTCGGCGGTCTCCTCCAGGTAGGCGCGGATGCGCTCGACGTCCCTCGCCTCGGTCACGGGGTGGGCCTCCAGACGCGGTCGCCGACGCGCGCGAGGACACCCTCAGCCGTGAACCGGAAGTCGGCGACCCGCGCGCCGTGGGCCTCCAGGGCGGCGGCGACGGCCGCGCGGCGCTCGGGCCGGCACGCGAGGAGCAGGTAGCCCCCGCCGCCGGCGCCGCAGATCTTGCCGCCCTCGGCGCCCGCCTCGCGCGCGAGCGCGAGCAGGTGCTCGATCGGGGTCCCGTCGGTGATGCGCGGGTTCATCCGGCGCTTGTTCACGTAGGCCTCGTGCAGGAGCGGCCCGAGGGCGTCGAGGTCGCCGGCCTCGATCACGTCGCGGAGCTCGTAGGCCATCTCGTGCAGGTGCTTCATCCCGACCAGGGTCTCCTCGCGACCCTCGTGGAAGAGGCGGATCTGGACGTCGATGAGGCCGAGGTCGGTCCGCACGGCGCCCGTGTCGCAGAGCAGGAGACGCTCGCGCAGGCGCTCGAGGGTCGCGGCCGGGCACCGGACCGGGGTCACGCGGACCCCCTCCGAGGAGAACTCGATCAGGTTGAAGCCCCCGTAGGCGGCCGCGTACTGGTCCTGCCACCCGCCGGCGATGCCGAGGTCGTCCCGCTCGATCGCGTAGGCGGTCCGCGCGACCTCGTCGCGGCTCATCCGGCGGCCGTCGAGCGCGGCGAGGGCGGCGACGACGGCGGTCACCAGGGCCGAGGACCCGCCGAGCCCGCTGCCGGGGGGCGCGTCCGAGGTGATGTCGAGATCCACCCCGACGTCGAGCCCCATGCGCTCGACGGCCGCCTTCGGCAGGTCCATGACCCCGTCGTAGGTCGGCCCGTCGTCGAGGTGGTACTCGACGAGGTGGCCGAGGTCGAGCGAGCGGATCCGCACGCCGCGATCGGCGCGGGGGGTGAGCGTCACGTGGGCCGCGCGGTCGACCGTGGCCGAGAGCACGGCGCCGCCGTGGAGCTCGAAGTAGTGCGGGAAGTCGGTCCCGCCCCCCACGAAGCTGATCCGCAGGGGGGCGCTCGCGCGGACGACGTCGACGCTCATGGGCTCCGCCAGTATGGGGCCCGGCCGGATCCGCTGACCAGCCGGCGGCGGTGGCTCAGGCGACGTACCGGGTGATCCTGCGGCGCTGCTGCTCGGTGAGGCCGCCCCAGACGCCGTACCGCTCCCCGTTCTTCAGGGCCCAGGCGAGGCACATCTCGCGGATCCTGCACACGGCGCAGTACGCGAGGGCGGGTCCGGCCTCCTCCTCGGAGGTCGGGAAGAAGACGTCCGGGTCGATGCCGTAGCAGGCCGCCTGGTCCTGCCACATGTCCGGGGGGGAAGGGTTGGGGGGGAGGGACTTCAGGTCGATCCCGACCGCGCGCTTCTCGTTCACGCAGACACTCCTGTCTCGACCGAAACACGAGCGCCATCCCCCCGGCGGCCCCCGGGCCGGGCGGGGAGGCTCGCCCCGATCGTGCCACCCCGCGCGCCCGAAATGAAGTCTTGAAATGCGGCGCCGGTTGGAGTATCGGAGATGGTCCCCTCTGAGCGCTCAGGGCCGCCGCAGGGCCACGCCGGCGGGCGTGGCGAGCGGCTCCGTCCGCGCCTCCCACCGGACCCGTGCGAGCACGTGGACCTCCGGCCCGCCCAGGGGGTCGACGCTCGTCACCGCACCGACCTCCTCGTCCCGCGACAGGACGGCCTCCCCGGCGCGCACCCGGCCCTGGCTCACGAGGGCGAGGACGATCCGGGTCGGGTGCCCCAGGTTCCGGACCTTGGCCACCGACTCCTGCCCGAGGTAGCACCCCTTGCGGCGGTCGACGACGTCCCCGTCGTCGAGCCCCGCCTCGGCCGGCAGGGAGTCCTCGTCCACGTCCGCCGGGAAGCGGGCCAGGCCCCGGCGGATCCGCCAGGACTCGACCGCCTCGGGCGAGACCCGCACGAGGCCCGGCGCGTCGACGGCCGCGAACCGCCAGCGGGTCGGCCCCGGGACCGCGGCGAGGGCGGGGGCCGGGACCTCCTCGATGCGCACGTCCGAGGAGAGGACGTAGGGCCGGAGCAGGTCGGCGACGGACCGCGGCTGGTCGAGGGCCTGGATCAGCAGGAAGCCCTCGGGCTGCCGCAGCACGTGCAGGTCGGCCCGGATCCTGCCGGTCGGCCCGAGCAGGAGCGAGCGCCTCGCCTCGCCGGGTGCGAGCCCGGTGAGATCGGCGGTGAGCAGGTCCTGGAGGAACCGCTCGGCGTCGGCCCCGCGCACCGCGACGGCGCGGAAGCCGGCGAGGTCGAGCGCGCCGCGGCCCTCCTCCAGCGCGCGGAGCTCGGACGGGTCCACACCTGGCAGGATAGGCGCCGTGGACGTCCCCCGGACCCTGGTCGTGAGCAACGACTACCCGCCGCGGCTCGGGGGCATCCAGCGGACCCTCGAGGCCCTGGTGCGGCGCATGCCGCCCGAGCGCGTCGCGGTGCTCTGCCCGAGCGTGGCGGGCGCGGAGGCCTACGACGCGGGCGAGCCGTACCGGATCCTCCGCCAGCCCGAGCGGTTCCTCTGGCCGCGGCCGACGGTCGGTCGGCGCGTCCGGGAGGCGGCCGAGGAGCACGGCGCCGAGGTCGTGCTGTTCGGCGCCACCTACCCGCTCGCGCTCCTCGGGCCGGGGCTCGCGCGGGAGGGCCTGCCGTACCTCGCCGCGGCCCACGGGTTCGAGTACTGGCTGTCGATCGCCCCGGGCACGCACGCGCTCGTGCGGCGGGCGACGGCGCGGGCCGCGCGGGTGACGGTGCTGTGCAGCGCGTTCATCGCTCGGGTCGTCCGCACCGCCGTGCCCGAGCCCGTGCCGGTCTCGGTCGTCTACCCCGGGGCCGACACGGAGGTCTTCCGCCCCGACCTGCCCACGGAGGACCTGCGCGAGCGCCACGGCCTCGGGGATCGTCCGGTCGTCGTCTGCGTGAGCCGGCTCGTGCCGCGCAAGGGGCAGGACGTCCTGATCCGGGCGATGCCGCAGATCCGCCGGCGCGTGCCGGAGGCCGCGCTCGTGATCGTGGGGGACGGGCCGTACCGGGCGAGGCTCGAGGCGATGGCCGCCGAGCTCGCGCCGGAGCGCTCGGTCCTCTTCACGGGGCCGGTATCGGAGCAGGAGCTCCCGCGCTACTACCGGCTCGGGCAGGTCTTCGCGATGCCCTGCCGCACGCGCCTCGGCGGGCTCGAGGTCGAGGGCTGGGGCAACGTGTTCATCGAGGCGGCGGCGTGCGGACGGCCGGTCGTCGTGGGCGACTCCGGCGGCGCCCGCGAGTCGCTCGTGCCCGGCGAGACCGGCCTGCTCGTGGACGGGCGGCACGTCGCCGAGGTCGCCGACGCCGTCGCCACGCTCCTCGCCGACCCGGCCCTGGCGGAGCGGATGGGCCGGATGGGCAGGGCGCGCGTGGAGCGCGCCTTCACCTGGCAGCGCGCGGCGGCGGAGCTCGCGGCGTACCTCCGCCGGGCCGCGTGATCCCGGCCGGGCGACCTCGGCTCGCCCGGGCCCGTCCCGGGGTACGCTCGGCCTCGTGAGCGCCGAGCACCGATGCCCCCACTGCGGCGCCCTCGTCGCCGCCGACGCCGAGTGGTGCGGGCAGTGCCTGCGTCCGCTGCGGACGCCCGAGCCCGAGCCCGAGCCGACCCCGGCGCCGCGGGTGCTCCGGCCGGCGGGGGAGGGCGACCGGCGGGAGCCCGTCTGGGTCTGCCCCTCGTGCGACCAGGAGAACCCCCTCGCGCTCGAGCGCTGCCAGGTGTGCGGGACGCCGTTCGCCAGCCTGTTCCGCGAGCCGGCGCCCGAGCCCCGGATCCCGCCCTCGAGCGCCCTCGTCTGGTCGCTCGCCTGGCCGGGGCTCGGGCACGTGAAGGCGGGACGGCGCGTCGACGGGCTCGCCCGGATGGTGCTGTTCGCCTGGACCTTCGGGACCGTGCTCGTCCTGCTCGTCTCCCGGTCGGGCCTCGGGCGGGCGGCGCCGCTGCTTGCGCTCTACGCGCTCGCGGCCCTCGCGCTCTACGTGCTCTCCGCCGTGGACGCGCGGCGGCTGGCGGGCGGCGAGGACCCGCTCGTCGGCCCCCGCCCGCTCCTGTGGGCCTCGGTCGCGCTGATCGTGCTCTCGATCGTCCTCGCGACGCTGCTCACGCTCCCCGTCGTCCGCGGCGGGTAGCATCGGGTCGGGATGGCCGAGCAGACCGAGGGCTCGATCGAGATCGAGGCGTCCGCCGCGGAGATCATGGACGTCCTCACCGACTACGAGGCCTACCCGGAGTGGGCCGACGTGAAGAGCGCGCGGATCCTGGAGCGGGGGGAGGGGGGCCTCGCGACGAAGGTGGCCTTCGAGGTCGAGGTGCCGGTCCTCGGCCGGGCCGAGTACACCCTCGCCTACCGCTACGCCCCCGGCGACGCCGGCATGTCCTGGGTCTCGACCGAGGCCCGGGGCGCGGTCACGAGCATCGCCGGCGAGTACCTGCTCGACGAGCTCGACGGGCGCACGAGGGTCACCTACCGGCTGGCGGTGGAGCTCGGGCCGCTCCTGCCGGGCTTCGTCCGGACCCAGGGCGAGAAGCGGGTCATCGACAACGCGCTCCAGCGGCTGAAGCGCCGGGTGGAGCTCGGCTGAGCCGGCGCCGGCTCGCGGCCGACTGGGTAATCTAGGTCCGGATGCGGGTGCTGCTGTTCACCGGGAAGGGCGGCGTCGGCAAGACCACCGTTGCCGCCGCGACCGCAGTGAGAGCCGCGCAGGCGGGCCACCGGACCCTGGTGATGAGCACCGACCCGGCCCATTCGCTCGCGGACTCCTTCGACCTGCCCGTCGGTGAGCGGCCCACGCCGATCGCCGAGCGCCTGTTCGCCGAGCAGATCGACGCCCAGTCCCGCCTGGAGCGCAACTGGCGCGACATCCAGGAGTACATGATCCAGCTGATGAACTGGGCCGGGGTCGAGACGATCCAGGCGGAGGAGCTCTCGGTCATCCCGGGGCTGGACGAGATCTTCTCGCTCATCGACGTCAAGACCCACGTCGAGGAGGGCCGGTGGGACCTGCTCGTCGTCGACTGCGCGCCGACGGCGGAGACGCTGCGCCTGCTCTCGCTCCCCGAGGTGATGAGCTGGTACATCGAGCGGATCTTCCCGATCCAGCGGCGCGTGGTCCAGGGGGTCCGTCCGGTGGTGAGCCGGATGACGAGCCTGCCGATCGCGGGCGACCGGTTCTTCGCGGCCGTCGAGCGGCTCCACCGCAACCTGGACGCGGTGCGGCGGATCCTCACCGACGACCGCACCTCCTCGGTCCGCCTCGTGGTGAACCTGGAGAAGATGGTGATCTCCGAGGCCCGCCGCACGTACACCTACCTCAGCCTGTTCGGGTACCGGGTGGACGCGGTCGTGGTGAACCGCATCATCCCCGAGGACGTGACGGACCCGTACTTCGCGACGTGGAAGGACATCCAGGCCGAGCACCTACGGACGGTCCACGAGTCCTTCGAGCCGGTGCCGATCCTGCGGGCGCGCCTGTTCGATCGGGAGATGGTCGGGCTCGAGCTGCTCGACGCGATGGGCCGCGAGGTCTACGACGAGCGGCCGGTGACCGACGTCTTCTTCCGGGACGAGCCGATCCGGGTGCGCCGTCGGGCGGGCGCGTACGTGCTCTCGCTGCGGCTGCCGTTCGTCTCCCGCGAGGACATGGACGTGTACCGGCGCGGGGACGAGCTGTTCGTGCGGGTGGGCAGCTACAAGCGCAACCTGATCCTGCCCGCGACGCTGCAGCGCCTCGACATCCGCGGGGCGAACTTCGTGGGCGATCACCTGGAGATCGCGTTCGCGAGCGAGCCCGAGCCGGGCTCCGCACGGGCTGGGAGGACGTGATGGCACAGACGGCCAAGGGCGCCGGCCGCGCCGGCGCACGGACCGGTGGACGCGGGAAGGCGGCGCCGCCCCCGCAGGTCCAGCCGGAGAGCGAGGAGCGGATGTGCTCGGTCGGGTTCTGCCCGATCGGGATCACCCTCGGGGTGCTGCAGGGAGCGGCCCCGGAGGCGACGGTGCACCTGGTCAAGGCCGCGCAGGAGCTGCTCCTCGCGGTCCGGGCCGTGATCGACGAGCGCGTGGCGGGCGAGCGACCCGCCGAGCACCTGGAGAGGATCGAGATCTCGTGACCGAGCTGGACCACGCACTGCTGCGCAAGCTCGCGGGATGGAGCCCCGACGGGGTCCCCGTGACGTCCCTGTACCTCACGGTCGACGGGCGCCGCTACCCACGCCGGATCGACTACGAGGTCCGGCTCGACGAGCTCCTCCGCAGCGCCCGCGCGCAGGCGCTCGCGCTGCCGGAGGTCGCCGCGCGCTCCGTCGAGGGCGACCTCGAGGAGATCTCGGCCTTCGTTCGCGAGCGGTTCGAGCGCGGCGACACGCGCGGCCTCGCGCTGTTCTCGGCCTCGGCAGCCGGGCTCTGGGAGGAGATCGCGCTGCCGCGTCCGGTGCGGGACCGGGTCGTGGTGGGGCCCCGCGCCGACGTGCGGATGCTCGAGGCGCTGCTCGAGACCTACGAGCCCACCTGCGTCGCGCTCGTCGACTACGAGAAGGCGCGGCTGTTCTGCTCGCAGCTCGGGCGGGTGGAGGAGGTCCGCGACCTCGCCGACGAGGTGCCGGGCCGGCACGACCAGGGCGGCTGGGCGCAGATGCGGATGCAGCGCCACGTGGACGATCACCGGATGCAGCACCTGAAGCACGTGGCCGAGACGCTGTTCGGGCTCTGGCGGAGCCGGGGGTTCGCCCACCTCGTGCTCGCCGGGCCCGGCGAGGCCCACCGCGAGCTCGAGGGGCTGCTGCACGAGTACCTGCGCCGGCGCGTGCGGGCGCACCTCAGCCTCCCGGTGACGGCGACGCTCGAGGAGGTCCGGGTCCGCACGCTCGAGGTCGAGGAGGAGCTCGAGCGCGCGCAGGAGGCCGAGGTCGTGACGCGGCTGGCCGATGCGATCCCCTCCGGCGGCGGGGTCGCGGGCCTGGACGCCACCCTCGGGGCCCTGTCGGAGGGGCGCGTCGGCACGCTCGTGGTGGGGCTCGACCTCGTGCGGCCCGGCGGGGTCTGCGACCGGTGCGGCCGCC
The DNA here is from genome assembly GCA_964640965.1 of uncultured Actinomycetes bacterium. Lineage (GTDB taxonomy): Bacteria > Actinomycetota > UBA4738 > UBA4738 > HRBIN12 > HRBIN12. The sequence goes on from CAZXJB010000036.1 coordinate 10,468, forward strand.
TCGGGACCCGGGCGAGCGACTGTCCGACGTGCGGCGCGCCGATGCGGGAGGTCCCCGACGTCGTCGAGGTGGCGGTCGCCTCGGCCTACGAGCGCGGGTGCGAGGTGGAGACGGTGACGGCGGACGAGCGGCTCGAGCGCCTGGGCGGCATCGGCGCGCTCCTGCGGTTCTGAGCGGGGCCGATGGCTGACCACGCCCTCGGCCTCGACGTCGGTGGCACGAAGATCCTCGCCGTCCGCACGGACGCCGGGGGCGCCGTGCTCGCCCGCGCCCAGGTCCCGACCCCCGCGGAGGACGCCGAGGCCACGCTCTCGGCGATGGTGGAGGTGGCCCGCGGGCTCCTCACCCCGCACGTCCGCGCCGTCGGCGTCGGCGCGGCCGGGATGGTCGAGCACGCGACGGGGGTGCTCCGCTTCGCGCCCAACCTCGCGTGGCGGGAGCTCGAGATCGCCCGCCGGATGCGCTCGGCGCTCGGCCTCCCGTGCGGGCTCGACAACGACGCCAACGCCGCCGCCTACGGGGAGCTGCGGCTCGGGGCGGGCCGGGGGCGTCGACACCTGCTGCTCGTGACCGTCGGCACGGGGATCGGCGGGGGCATCATCACGGAGGGTCGGCTCCTCCGCGGCGCGCACGGGTTCGCGGCCGAGATCGGCCACATCATCGTCGAGCCCGGGGGCCCGCTGTGCGGGTGCGGGAACCGGGGCTGCTTCGAGCAGGTCGCCTCGGGGGCCGCGATCCGACGGCTCGGGCGCGAGGCGGTCGCGTCGGAGCCCGACTCGGCCCTGGGTCGGCTGGCGCGGAGCGATGCGGAGGCCGTGACGGGGGAGCTCGTGACGCGGGCTGCGCGGGAGGGCGACGCGACGGCCATCCGGATCCTCGCCGAGGTCGGCCGCCGCCTGGGGGAGGGGATCGCGGGCCTCGTGAACGTCCTCGACCCGGAGGTGGTGGTCGTGGGCGGGGGCGCGTCCGAGGCGGGCGAGCTCCTGCTCGCGCCCGCCCGGGAGGCGTTCGCGCGTGCGGTCGAGGCGCCCGAGCACCGACCGCCGGTCGGGATCGTCCCGGCCGAGCTCGGCCCGGAGGCCGGCGCGATCGGGGCCGCCCTGCTCGCGCTCGAGGAGTTCGGCGGGGGGGCGTGAGCGCGCCGTGAAGGTCGGCCTCATCCTCCCGCTGTTCTCGGGCGACCCCGAGCGGGTCCTGGACGTCGCGCGGCGGGCCGAGGCGCTCGGTTACGACGGCGTCTTCGCCTTCGACCATTTCTTCCCGCCGGGGGCGCCGCCCGACCGGCCCTCGCTCGAGGCGTTCGCGACGCTCGGCGCGGTCGCCGCCACCACCGAGCGCATCCGGATCGGCACGCTCGTGACCCGGGCGAGCCTGCGACCGGCCGGGATGCTCGCCAAGCTCGCCGCGAGCCTGGACGCGATGAGCGGCGGACGGATGATCCTCGGGATCGGGACCGGGGACCCGATCGACCGCCCCGAGCACGACGCCTACGGCCTGCCGTACCTGGACCGGACCCAGCGCCGGGCGCACCTCGTCGAGACCGTGGGGTGCCTGCGGGCCCTGTTCGCCGGAGGGACCTGGCCGGGTGGGTCCTGGGTGCCGCCCATGACCGGACCGCTCCTGCCGCGCCCGGCGGAGGGTCCGCCGATCTGGCTCGGCGGCTTCACGGACGCGATGGTGCGTCTCGCCGCCCGGCACGCCGACGCGTGGAACGGCTGGGGGATGTCGATCCCCGAGTTCGCCCGCAAGGCCGACCTGCTCCGGCGAACCGCGGCCGAGCACGGGCGCTCGGCCGAGGCGACCTGGGCGGGCATCGTGGTGGTCGGCCGAGACGAGGACGAGGCCGGCGCGATGCTCGAGGAGCGCTTCCGAAAGGGCATGCTCGAGACCAACGTCTGGGCGGGGACGGCCCGGTCGCTGATCTGGTGGCTCGAGGGGCTCGGGACCGCCGGCGCGAGCTGGGCGGTGCTCGTCCCCGCGGGCCGGGGCGACCGGATGGCCATGATCGCGGAGGAGGTCCTCCCGAACCTGCGGGGGCGGTCGTGACCGAGGCCCTCGAGGGCCTCCGCGAGGCCAAGCGCGACCTCCGGCGCGCGGTGCGGGCCGCGCGGGACGCGCTCGCGCCGGGGGAGCGGGCCGAGCGGAGCCGCCGCATCGCCGAGCGCCTGCTCGCCCTGCCCGAGCTCGACGGGGCGCGCACGGTCATGGTCTTCGCCTCGTTCGGCTCCGAGGTGGACACCGGGCCGATCCTCGCCGAGCTCGCGGCCCGGGGCGTCCGCCTCGCGCTGCCCCGCATCGCGGATGGCGAGGTCGTCGCGACGTCGTACCGCCCGGGCGAGCGGCTCGTGCCCGCCGCCCTCGGCGTGCCCGAGCCCGCCCATGGGTCGACGGTGCCCGAGCGGGAGATCGACGTCGTGATCACGCCCGGCGTCGCCTTCGACCGCGCCGGCCACCGGGTGGGCTACGGCGGTGGCTTCTACGACCGCTTCCTCCGCCGCGTGCGGCCCGAGGTGCCCCGCGTCGCGGTCGCCTTCGCGCTCCAGGTCGTGCCCGGGGTCCCGCACGCCGAGGGCGACGAGCGGGTGGATCTCGTCGTGACCGAGGACGAGGTGATCCGGTGCCCTCCGCGCTGAGGCCGCCGCCCGCGCCCCCGCGGCGGATGCGACGCGCGCCGTGGCGGCGAGCGCCGCTCGCGGCGCTCGACTTCGAGACGACCGGGCTCGACCACGGTCGAGACGCCGTGGTCTCCTTCGGGGTGGTCCCGGTGGAAGGGGGGCGGGTGCGTTTCGGCGAGGCCGTCGAGCGCTACGTGGTCCCGCCGATCCCCTCCTCGTCGAAGGCGATCGCGATCCACCACATCCTGCCCCGGGATCTCGTCGGGGCGCCCACGCTGGAGGAGGCGCGGAGGACGCTCGCGGAGCGCCTGCACGGCCGGTTCCTCATCACGTGGTTCGCCGACGTGGAGGTCGCGTTCCTCGCCCGGATCTTCGGGTCGCGGCAGCGCACCTGGTGGCGCAGGACCGTCGACGTCCGCCGGATGGCGCTCGCGCTGGAGGGGGAGCGGCGCCCGGGCGTGCGGTTCTCGCTCACGGCCACCGCCGAGCGCTACGGGGTGCCGGTCGCCCGCCCGCACGAGGCGCTCGAGGACGCGCTCGTCACGGCACAGCTGTTCCTCGTGCTCGCCTCGCGCCTGGAGGGGCGCGGGCACGGCTCGGTCGGCTCGCTGCTGGGCCTCACCCGCGGCTGAGCCGTGACTTGAACGGCGAGTCAAACCCGTGCTTGGATACGCGCACGACGCGCGAGACGCGACCAGGACCCGGATGCCGATCCCAGGAGGGGGCCATGTCCGAGCAGGAACCGCTCCGCACCGCGTTCCACGACATCACCGAGGCCCAGGGCGGGACCCACATCGCCGACGGCGGGTGGCTCTGGCTCGAGGGCTTCGGCGACGTTCGCAAGGAGTACGAGGCCGCCCGCACCGACGTCGCGGTCTGGGATGTCTCGCCCCTGAACAAGTGGGACTTCCGCGGGCCCGATGCGCTGCGCGCGGCCCAGCACATCTTCTCCAACGACGCTCTCGGGCTCGAGGTGGGCCAGGCGCGGTACGGTGCCTTCCTGGACCCCGACGGGCTCATGGTGGACGACGGCACGGTCTTCAACACCGGGAGGCCGGACCACTGCTGGGTCATGACCAACGGCAAGGACCACCAGGGCTACTTCGCCGAGATGCTGGCCGGCTTCGACGTCGAGGTCGAGTGGATCGCGCCCCGGATGCCGCACCTCGGGGTGATCGGGCCGCGCTCGCGCGAGGTGCTGCAGACCTTGACCGATGCGGACGTCAGCCGTGAGGCGCTCCGGTACTTCCGCTTCATCCCCGAGCCGGTCGAGGTGGGCGGGGTCCCGGTCTACCTGTCCCGCACGGCCTACGGCGGCGAGCTCGGGTTCGAGCTGTTCCTCACCGACCCGGCCGACGCGGCCGCCCTGTGGAACGCGATCGTCGGGGCCGGCGTCACGCCGTTCGGGGTCGAGGCGATCGAGATCCTGCGCGTCGAAGCCGGCCTGATCGTGACGGACTACGACTACGAGGCCCACCAGCGCTCGCCCTACGACTTCAACCTCGACCGGCTCGTGGCGCTCGACCGGCCGGTGGAGTTCGTGGGCAAGGCGCGCCTGGCCGGGATCGCCGCGGCCCCGCCGAACCGCTTCGTGACGCTGCGCTACGAGGCCGAGGAGCTCCCCGAGTACGGCGCCGCGATCCTGAGGGACGGGGAGGAGGTCGGGACGCTCACGAGCCCGACGGACAGCCCGCGGTTCGGCAAGATCGGGATGGCGATCGTCCGGACCGAGCTCGCCGTTCCGGGGACGACCCTCGAGGTCGTGGTCGGCGACGCCACGGTCCCGGCCGTGGTCGACGTCCTGCCGATCTACGACACGGAGAAGACCCGGCCGCGCAGCTGAGGGTGCTATGCTCCTGGAATCACACGGATGTGATTCCAGGAGGGATCGTGGAGCTCGTGCACACCTGCGCGCCGCCGCGGGACCCGGACACGAAGGCGCAGTCGATGTGGGTGTGTCCCACCTGCGGCTCGGTCTGGGAGGCCGCGCCCGACGGCCCGGGCATCTTCGACTTCGAGCGGGACGAGGCCGTCACGCGAGCGGTCTGGATCCTGGTCGAGGGCCCCGCCCTGCTCGCCGGCTGACCGGCAGCCGGGTGCCTGGCCTCAGAACAGCCCGACCGTGCGCCCCTGCTCGTCGATGTCCACGTTCATGAACGCGGGCGTGCGGCCGAGCCCCGGCATCCGCTGCATGTCGCCGCAGAGCACGACGACGAACCCGGCGCCCGCGCTCGGCACCACCCCGCGGACCGGCAGACGCCAGCCCCGGGGGCGGTTCAGGAGCGTCGGGTCGTGGGTGAGCGACAGGTGGGTCTTGGCCATGCACACCGGCGCGTCGCCGAACCCGAGGGACTCCATGAGCGCGATGTCCTTCTCCGCCTGCGGCAGGTAGTCGACCCCGTCCGCCCCGTACAACCGCGTGGCGATCGCCTCCACCTGCTCCTTGATCGGCGTCCCGGGCGGGGTGAGCAGGTGGAAGTCGTTCGCCTCCTCGACGGCCTCCAGGACGGCCTCGGCGAGCTCGAGAGCGCCCTCACCGCCCTTGGCGAAGCCCTCGTTCACGACGGTGCGTCGGGCCCCCGCCTCGCCGGCGAGCTCGCGCACGAGCGCGATCTCCTCGTCGGTGTCGCTCGGGAACCGGTTCACGGCCACCACGGCCGGCAGCCCGTAGGTCCGGACGATGCCGATGTGGGCGGCGAGGTTCTCCGAGCCCTGGCGGACGGCCTCGAGGTCGGGCTCGGACAGCCGCTCGAAGGAGACCCCCCCGTGGAACTTCAGCGCGCGGACGCTCGCGACGAGCACCGCCGCGCTCGGGGTGAAGCCGCCGGCCCGGCAGACGATGTCGCAGAACTTCTGGAACCCGAGGTCCGAGGCGAAGCCGCCCTCGGTCACGACGTAGTCCGCGAGCTTCAGGGCCATCCGGGCCTGGATGATCGAGCTGTTCGCGTGGGCGATGTTGCCGAAGGGTCCGGCGTGGATCAGCACCGGCTGGCCCTCGAGGGTCTGGACGAGGTTCGGCTTGATGGCGTCCTTCATGATCACGGCCATCGCGCCGGCGACCTTCAGGTCCTCGGCGGTCACCGGCTCGCCCTCGTAGGTGCTGCCGATCACGATCCGGCCGAGGCGGCGGCGCAGGTCCTGGAGGTCCTCGGCGAGCGCGAGGATCGCCATGATCTCCGAGGCGGCGGTGATGACGAACCCGCTCTCCCGCGGCACCCCGTGCGCCTTGCCGCCGAGCCCGATCACCATGTAGCGGAGCTCCCGGGCGTTCACGTCCATCGCGCGCGGCCACGTGATCGTCGGCGGATCGATGCCGAGGGGGTTCCCGAAGTACAGCGAGGCGTCGATCGCGGAGGCGAGCAGGTTGTGGGCCTCGGTCACCGCGTGGAAGTCGCCGTTGAAGTGGAGGTTGATGTCCTCCATCGGGACGACCTGCACGTAGCCTCCGCCGGTGCCTCCGCCCTTGATGCCGAACACCGGCCCCATCGACGGCTCGCGCAGCGCGAGGATGACGTCCTTGCCGAGCCTGCCGAGGCCCTGGGTGAGGGAGATCGCCGTCGTCGTCTTGCCCTCGCCGGCCTTCGTGGGCGTGATGGCGGTCGTGACGATCAGCTTGCCGTCGGGGCGGTCCTTCAGGCGCTCGTACGCCGCGAGGGAGACCTTCGCGCGGTAGCGGCCGTAGGGCTCGACCTCGTCCTCGAGGAACCCGGCCTTGGCCGCGATCTCGGTGATGGGGATGAGCTGCGCTTCCTGGGCGATCTCCAGTCCGCTCTTCACGGTGACCTCCGTCGGCTTGACCCGCGGTTCAATGGCTCGCGGGAAGGATACTTCCCGGTCGCGGCCGCGCCCGTGACCGGAGGTCACTGGACCCTTCCCGCGGGAGGCCGTACCCTCGCGGTATGCCGATCGAGCCCGACCCGCTCCGTCGTCCGCTCACCCGGCGCCGGGTGCTCGCGGTGCGCGAGGGGATCCCGGCCTGGCGCCCGGACGCTCTCGCGACCGAGGAGCCGATGGAGATCCGGGTGCAGGGCCCGGGGAGGCCGCCCGTCCCGATCGCCGTCACGATGCGCACGCCGGGGAGCGACTTCGAGCTCGCCGCTGGGTTCCTCTTCACCGAGGGCCTGATCGACGACCCGGCCGAGATCCGCCGCGTGAGCTACTGCGAGGACCTGCCCGCGGACGAGCAGCGGTACAACGTCGTGACGGTGCTCCTCGCTCGCGCGCTCGACCCCGAGGGCCTGCGCCGGAGCACGTTCGTCTCCTCCTCCTGCGGGGTCTGCGGCAAGGCGACCCTCGAGCAGGTCTCGGTGCGGTGCGACCGCGTCGGCCCGGGACCCGTGGTCAAGGCCGAGATGCTCTCGGGGCTGCCGGGCGCGCTGCGCGAGGCCCAGCGCGTGTTCGAGCGCACCGGGGGGCTCCACGCGGCCGGGCTGTTCGCGCCGGACGGGACGCTCCTTTGCCTGCGAGAGGACGTCGGGCGGCACAACGCCGTCGACAAGGTGATCGGGCAGGCGGTGCTCGCCGGCGACCTGCCGCTCGCCGAGCGCATCGTGCAGGTCTCCGGCCGGCTGTCCTTCGAGATCGTCCAGAAGGCGGCCCGGGCGGGGGTCCCGATCGTGGCGGCCGTGAGCGCCCCCTCGAGCCTGGCGGTGGAGGCCGCCGAGCACGTCGGCATCACGCTCGTGGGGTTCGTGCGGGACGGGCGCTTCAACGTGTACGCGCACCCCGAGCGCATCGCGCTCTGAGGAGGCGATCGGGCCGTAGGATGGTGCCCGACCACGGGGAGGAAGGAGCCAGACGTGGGCAGTGAGCAAGCGCGGCTGACCGAGCCGATGGTCCGCGACGGCGGCGCGCTGCGCCCGGCGAGCTGGGACGAGGCCCTGGACCGGGCCGCGGCCGGGCTGCGCGCGGCGACCGAGCGGAACGGCGGCTCGGGGGTCGGCCTGTTCAGCTGCTCGAAGGCCACCAACGAGATGAACTTCATCGCGCAGAAGTTCGTCCGTCAGGTCCTCGGCAGCAACAACATCGACAGCTGCAACCGCACCTGACACGCTCCCAGCGTCGTCGGTCTGGCGACGGTGTTCGGAGCAGGAGGCGGGACCAGCTCGTACGAGGAGGTCGAGCACACCGACCTCATCGTGCTGTGGGGATCGAACGCGCGCGAGACGCATCCGATCTTCTTCCACCACGTCCTGAAGGGGATCCGCAACGGGGCGCGGCTCATCGTCGTGGACCCGCGGCGGACGTCCTCGGCCGCGTGGGCCGATCTCTGGCTCGGGATCGACGTCGGGTCGGACATCGCGCTCGCGAACGCCGTCGGGCGCGAGATCATCGCGAGCGGTCTGCAGAACGAGACCTTCATCCAGCGGGCGACGACCGGGTTCGAGGCCTACCGGGACTCGGTGATGGACTGGACCCTCGAGCGCGCCGAGCGCGTGACCGGCGTCCCCGCGGAGGCGATCCGCGAGCTCGCCCACGCCTACGCGAAGGCCGACCGCGCGATCCTCTGCTGGACCCTCGGCATCACCGAGCACCACAACGCCGTCGACAACGTGCTCGCGCTCATCAACCTCGGCCTGCTCTGCGGCCACGTCGGCCGGTACGGCAGCGGCCTGAACCCCCTCCGGGGCCAGAACAACGTCCAGGGGGGCGGCGACATGGGGGCCATCCCGAACAAGCTGCCGGGGTTCCAGGACATCGAGCGGGACGCCGAGGCCCGCGCCCGCTTCGAGGCCGCCTGGGGCGTGCCGATCGTCCCGCGGTACGGCTGGACCATCACCGGGATGTTCGAGGCGATGGAGCGGGGCGAGCTCACCGCGCTGTACGTGATCGGCGAGAACCCCGCGGCCTCGGAGGCCGACGCGACCCGGACCAAGCGGCTGCTCGGCTCGCTCGAGACCCTCATCGTGCAGGACATCTTCATGACGCAGACGGCCGAGATGGGCGACGTCGTGCTCCCCGCTGCGGTCGCGGCGGTCGAGTCCGAGGGCACCGTGACCAACAGCGAGCGCCGGGTGCAGCGCGTGCGCAAGGCCCTCGACCCGCCGGGCGACGCCCGGGACGACATCTGGATCATCGCGCAGCTCGCGCGGCGCCTCGGGTTCGACTGGGGCGAGGTGACGCCGCGCTCGGCCTGGGACGAGCTGCGCTCGCTCTCGCCGATGCACGCCGGGATGAGCTACGAGCGCCTGGAGGCGCTCGGCGGGATCCAGTGGCCCTGCCCGAGCGAGGACCACCCCGGCACGAAGTTCCTCCACGCCCGCCTCTGGGAGGAGGATCCCACGCGCCGGGGCCCGGCCGCGCCGTTCAGCGTGACGCCCTACGAGCCGCCGGTCGACGAGCTCACCGAGGAGTTCCCGCTGCGCCTCACCACGGGCCGCAAGCTGGACGCCTACAACACCGGGGTGCAGACCGGCCGCTACCGCTCGCCGCTCCGCCGGGGCGGGGCGATCGAGGTCTCGCCCGAGGACGCCGAGCGGCTCGGGCTCGTCGAGGGCGAGGTCGTGCGCGTCTCGTCCCGGCGCGGGTCGGTGCAGGCCCCGGTCCACATCGACCGGGGGCTCCGGCCGGGGCTCGTGTTCATGAGCTTCCACTTCCCGGAGGAGGTCGAGACGAACGTCCTCACGATCGACGCGACGGACCCGAGGTCCGGGACGGCCGAGTTCAAGGCGAGCGCCGTCCGGATCGACAAGCTCGCGCCGCGGGTCGCGGCGGGCGGGGGGGCCTGAGGTGGACCTGCACCCCGTGTCCGCGCCGCCTGGCGCCGCCGAGCGCGAGGCCGTGGACGCCCTCCTCGGGCCGCCGCCCACGGAGGACGGTCGGGTGATGCGCGACGGTCGAGCCCTGCGCGAGCGCCGGCACCTGCTGCTGCCGGTGCTCCACGCGCTCCAGGCCCGCGTCGGATGGATCAGCCCGGGCGGGCTCGGGTACGCGGCCGAGCGCCTCGGGGTCCCCCCGGCCGAGGCCTACGGCGTCGCGAGCTTCTCCGCGCTGCTGTCGACCCGCCCCCGCCCGCCCGCGGTCCTGCACGTCTGCGAGGACCTCGCCTGCCGGCTCGCGGGCTCCGAGGAGCTCTGCGCCGAGCTCGAGCGGCGGATCGGGCCCGAGGGGGTGGACGCCGGCGGGCGTACGTGGCTGCGCAGCCCGTGCCTCGGCCTGTGCGAGCGGGCCCCCGCGGGCTTGGCGCAGATCGCCGGGGAGCGCCCGCGCGAGGCGGCCCTGGCCCCGCTCGG
>CAZXJB010000037.1:0-20271 GCA_964640965.1 uncultured Actinomycetes bacterium
ACCGAGGAGGACGTCGACCGCTGCTTCGACGAGCTCGCGCGGCTCCTGTAGGCGCGCTCAGTGCACGACGCGCCCGCCGCGCACCACGAGGCGGAGATCCTCGAAGGCCTCGAGCTCCTCGAAGGGGTTCCGACCGAGCGCGACGAGGTCGCCAGGCGCGTTGCGCTGCAAGGGTCCGCGAGCCATCGCCGCGACGATCTCCTCCGGCGTGAGGCCCGCCTCCCGCAGCAGGAGGATCTCGCGCAGATCCACGCCGGGCGGGATCGGACCGTTGCCGAGGTCGGTGCCGTACAGGACCACCCCGCCCGCCTCGTGGAACCGGCGCAGGTTGTCCACCGCGGTCCGGAGCTCGGGCGTGTCGCCGCCGAAGCCCTGGATGTCCAGGGTCGAGACGATCCGGGTGCGCGTGGCGAGGGCCTGCACGACGCGGTCCGAGAGCGGCTCGCTCCACGGGGTGTGTGCGAGCTCGCGCACGCCGGCGCCGAGGGCGCGCTCCACCTGCCCCGGGCCCTCCACGTGCGCGACCACCGGGAGCTGCTCCTCTGCGGCGGCGCGGCAGATCGCCGCGAGCTCCGCGTCGGAGAGCGTGGGCCCCGCGGCCGCGTTCAGGGCGACCTTGATCGCGACGGCCCCCCGGCCCGCGAGCATCCGCACCGCCCGTTCCCCCTCCCCCGGGTCGTGCACCTCCAGGCCCGTCCCCGGCGGCGCCCACCGGTCCCGGGTCGGGTACCCGCCCGGCGCCGTGAGCATCGGGCCGACCGCGCGGATGAGCGGCCCGGTGTAGCTCGGTAGCTCCGAGGCGTCGGCGAGGGGGAAGATCACGTCGGGCGGCCACCCGAGATCGCGCACCGCGGTCACCCCACGGAGCAGGACCGCCGCCGGGTCCGCCAGCCCGATATGCACGTGCCGGTCGGCGATCGCCGGGAGGATGAACCCGTCGACGACGACCTCGTCCCCCTCCTTCGGCTCGGGCGCCTGCGAGGCCGGCCCCGCGTACCGGACGATCCCCCGCTCGATGAGGATCGCTGCGTCTGACACCACCTGGCCCGACGCGAGCCAGGCCATCGGCGCCCGCACGACGAGCGTCGAGCTCACGAGCCCACCCCGGCCTCGCGCATCGCCCGCAGCTCCTTCCGCAGGTCCTGCACCTCGTCGCGGAGGCGCGCCGCGTACTCGAAGCGCAGCTCCTTCGCGGCCTCGTGCATCTCCTCCTCGAGGCTCCGGATCAGGCGCTCGAGCTCCTCGGTCGGCATCTCGGGGCGGGCGGGGCGCCGGCGCTCGCGCCGCGGGGCCGTCTCACGGCCCTCGACGGCCATCGTGAGGAGGATGTCCGAGACCTTCTTCCGGATCGACCGCGGGTCGATGCCGTGCCGGCGGTTGTACTCCATCTGGATCTTGCGGCGGCGCTGGGTCTCCGAGATCGCCGCCCGCATCGAGTCGGTCACCTCGTCGGCGTACATGATCACGGTGCCGTCGACGTTGCGCGCCGCCCGCCCGATCGTCTGGATGAGCGAGGTCTCCGACCGCAGGAACCCCTCCTTGTCGGCGTCGAGGATCGCGACCAGCGAGACCTCGGGCAGGTCGAGCCCCTCCCGCAGCAGGTTGATGCCGACGAGCGCGTCGAACTCGCCGAGCCGCAGGTCGCGGAGGATCTCGATCCGCTGGAGGGTGTCGATCTCCGAGTGCAGGTACCGGACCCGGATCCCCATCTCCAGCAGGTAGTCGGTGAGGTCCTCCGCCATCTTCTTCGTGAGGGTCGTGACGAGCACCCGCTGCCCCGCCGCCGCCCGCGTGCGGATCTCCTCGATGAGGTCGTCGACCTGGCCGCGGGTCGGCCGCACCTGCACCTCGGGGTCGACGAGCCCCGTCGGCCGCACGATCTGCTCGGCGACGCGCTTGCTCACCCGCAGCTCGTACGGACCGGGCGTCGCCGACATGAACACGATCTGCGGGACCTTCGCGATGAACTCGTCGAACCGCAGCGGCCGGTTGTCGAGCGCCGACGGCAGCCGGAACCCGTACTCGACGAGGGTCTCCTTGCGCGTGCGGTCGCCCTCGTACATGCCGTGGATCTGGGGCACGGTCACGTGCGACTCGTCGATGACGCAGAGGAAGTCCTCCGGGAAGTAGTCGAGGAGCGTGTACGGCGGCTCGCCCGGCGCGCGGCCGTCGATGTGCCGCGCGTAGTTCTCGATGCCGGAGCAGAAGCCGACCTCGCGCAACATCTCGAGGTCGTAGGTGGTGCGCATCCGCAGGCGCTCGGCCTCGAGGAGCTTGCCCTGGGACTCGAGCCAGGCCAGGCGCTCGGCGAGCTCCTGCTCGATCGCGGCGATCGCCCGCTGCATGCGCTCGTGGGAGGCCACGTAGTGGGTGGCCGGGTAGATCGTGATCTCGGGCAGCTCGGCGAGCACCTCGCCCGTGAGGGGATCGAAGCGGGTGATGCGCTCGATCTCGTCGCCCCACCACTCGATCCGCACGCCGGTCTCCTCGTAGGCGGGGAAGACCTCGAGCACGTCGCCCTGGACGCGGAACCGCCCGCGCGTGAAGCTCACCTGGTTCCGCTCGTACTGGATGTCCACGAGGCGCTGCTTCGCCCACTCCATGTCGGTCGCGACGCCCCGGTGGACCCGGAGGATCTGCCCCAGGTACTCCTCGGGCGAGCCGAGCCCGTAGATCGCCGAGACGCTCGCGACGACCAGCACATCCCGGCGCGTGAGCAACGCCGCCGTCGCCGAGTGGCGCAGCCGCTCGATCTCGTCGTTGATCGAGGAGTCCTTCTCGATGTACGTGTCGGTCTGCGGGACGTACGCCTCCGGCTGGTAGTAGTCGTAGTACGAGACGAAGTACTCGACGGCGTTCTCGGGGAAGAACTCCCGGAACTCGTTCGCGAGCTGCGCCGCGAGGGACTTGTTCGGGGCGAGCACGAGCGTCGGCTTCTGCACCCGCTCCACGACCTGCGCGATCGTGAAGGTCTTGCCCGTGCCGGTGGCCCCGAGCAGGGTGAGCCGGTCCTCGCCGGCGAGGATCCCCTCGACCAGCTCCTCGACGGCCTTGGGCTGGTCGCCGGCGGGCTCGAACTCGGCGTGGAGCATGAACGGGGGCATCACCGGCGATTCTAGGCGGCGGGACGTCGCTCAGGACGCGAGGATCTCGAGCGACCGGACGAACCGCTCGGCGTCGTCCGCCCCGGCCGGCGAGGTCCACCCGGCGGCGGCCTCGATGAGTCGGCCCCGGGCGGCGAGCACCCGGACCAGGTACGAGGCGCCCCGGTCGGTCGACAGGCGCAGGTCGACGCCGGGGAACGGGCCGTCGCGGAGGACGTCCTCCTCCTCGATCGCCGCGCCCAGCCGCTCCGCGAGGGGAGCGGCTGCGAGGTCCACGAGGTCGGCGTCGGTCCGCCCCGCCGCGAGCTCCGGCGCCACGTCGAGCCAGGCCACGAACCACTGGGTCCGCGCCGAAGCCGGGAACGAGACGCGGTGGACCACGCCGGCGGGGGTCACCTGGCTCGCCTCGGTCCCCGGCCCGGGCGCCACGACCCGGAACGAGCCGTCGGGCGCCACGTACGGCCTCCACGAGGCCGGGTAGGCCGCGGCCGGCGCCTTCCCCGGCGTCGAACCCGACGGGCGCAGGTCGGCCGCCGCGACCCGACCGAGCGCCAGTGCCGCGAGCACGAGCCCCGCGGACGCGAACCAACGGACCTTCGTTCGCGTCATCCGTCACTCGTTCGCCCCGGTCCGCGGCCCGGTTCGGCCGGATCCGCTACAGCCGGCCGGCCTCGATGATCCGCTCGAGGAACCGCCGCGTCCGGGGCTCTCGCGGCTCGGTGAAGATCCGTTCCGGCGGCCCCTCCTCAAGGATCACGCCGGCGTCGAGGAAGCAGATCCGGTCGGCGATGTCGCGGGCGAAGCCCATCTCGTGGGTGGCGATCACCATCGTCATCCCCGCCCGGGCGAGCTCGCGGATCACGCTCAGGACCTCCGCGACGAGCTCGGGGTCGAGCGCGCTCGTCACCTCGTCGAGCAGCATGACGTCGGGCTCCATCGCGAGGGCCCGCACGATCGCGACCCGTTGCTGCTGGCCGCCGGAGAGCCGGTCGGGGTACTCCTGCGCCTTGTCGGCCAGGCCGAACCGCTCGAGCAGCGCGAGGGCCCGCGTCTCCGCCTCGGCCCGAGGGAGCCCGAGCGCCTTCACCGGCGCGAGCGTGATGTTGCGAAGCACCGTCATGTGGGGGAAGAGGTTGAAGGACTGGAACACGATGCCGATCCGGCGGCGGATCCGGTTCACGTCGACCCCGCGGGCCGTGATCTCCTCCCCGTGGACGAAGATCCGCCCGGCGTCGACGGGCTCGAGCAGGTTGATGCACCGCAGCAGCGTGGACTTGCCGGAGCCGGAGGTCCCGATGAGGCACACGACCTCGTGCTCGGCCACGGCGAGGTCGACGCCCTTCAGGACCTCGAGCCTGCCGAAGGCCTTGCGAACCCCCTCGAGGCGGAGGGCGGGCTCCGCGGTCGCGGCCGGGCCGGCCGCCGGGGCGGCGTCGGGCCTCACAGGGCGGCTCCCGCCTCGCGGCGGCGCCGCTCGCGCGCGAGGAGCCAGTCGACCGTCCGCGTGAGCGGCACGGTGATGAGGAGGAACATGAGGGCGGCGGCGAGGAGCGGGGTGAAGTTGAACCGCGCCGCCTGCTGGATCTGGGCCATCTTGAACGCCTCGGGCACCGCGACGACGAAGGCCACGAGGGCCGTGTCCTTCTGCAGGGCCACGAAGTCGTTCAGCAGCGGGGGGATCACCCGGCGGACCGCCTGCGGGATCACGACGTACCGCAGCGTGTGCCAGCGCCCGAGCCCGAGCGAGCGGGCGGCGGCCACCTGGCTCGGGTGGATCGACTCGATGCCAGCGCGGTAGACCTCGGCGACGTAGGCCGAGTAGCTCAGCACGAGCGCGACGACCGCCCAGAACGCCGGGTCCCGCGGGACGCCCCGCAGCCCGAGGCTCGGGACCCCGAAGCCCAGGATGTACACGACGAGGACCGTCGGGATGCCCCGGAAGAAGTCCGTGTACACGACGGCCATGGCCCGCAGCGGGAAGAAGACCGGGCCCGACAGGCTCCGCATGACCGCGAGGACCAGCGCGAGCGCGAGGATGAACGGCTCGGCCACCATGAAGTAGGCGACGTTGCGGAGGAACTTGCCCGCGATCTCGGGGAAGGTCTCGCGGAACTCCAGGCCGTTGAAGAAGGCGTCGCGCACGACCGGCCAGTTGGGCGAGCGTCCGATCGACCAGACCAGCAGGCCGAGCACGACGGCCGTGCTCAGCACCGCGACCGTCACCGTCCTCACGCCCTCGACGCGGAGCGAGGCGAGGATCCGTGAGGACGGCCGGCCCTGGAGGGGACCTGCGTCGTCCCCGCCCACGGGCTGAGGCTCCCGGGCCTCTCCCCCGCCGCTCGCCACGGTCGGACCGTCCTCCTACCGGAGGATCGGCACCTCGCCGACGTTCGTCTTCTCCGAGAGCCACTCCGTCTGGATGGCCTGGAGCGTCCCGTCGGCCTTCATCTCCCGAAGCGCGAGGTTCACGCAGTCGCGGACCGGGTTGTCCTCGGCGAAGGTCATCCCGAAGTACTCGCCGGCGGCTGCGGTCTCGAACTGGCCGACCACGACGCCGTGCTTGACCTCCTGCACGAACGGGTCCGCGAGGTACAGGGCCGTCGGCAGGTCCACGACGATCGCGTCGACCTGGCCGGCGTTCAGCGCGGCGACCGAGTCCGAGAGCTTGTTGTAGGCGCCGGGCTCGACCTCCGGCCGGATCACGTCCACGATGAAGTCGTAACTCGTCGTGCCGATCTGGGTCGCGATGCGGTAGCTGCGGAGGTCGGCGATGCCCGTCGCCTGCGTGATCGGGTTGCCCTTCACCGACACGAGCGCCTGGTTCACGTCGTAGTAGCTCTCGCTGAAGTCCACCGCTTGGTCGCGCTTCGGCGAGTAGGAGATCTGCTCGATCGCGAAGTCCCAGGCCTTGGGCCCCGGCGCGTAGGTCTGGTCGAACGGCGCGACCGTCCACACGACCTGGTCACGGTCGAAGCCGAGGCGCCCGGCCACCTCGTAGGCCACCGCGGCCTCGAAGCCCTCGCCCGTGTAGGGGTCGTTGAACTTCCACTCGGGGTGCTCCTTCGTCTCCCCGCCGGCGAAGTACGGCGGGTACGCCGGGTTGTCGGTCCCGATGGTCAGCACCCCGGCCTCGACGAGCTCGACCTGCGCGGCGCACGCCGCCGGGTCGGTCGGGGCCGTCGCACCCGTCGCTCCGGTCCCGCCGGTCGCGCTCGTCTGCCCGGTCGGCCCGCCGACGGTCGGCTCCTCGGCACACGCCGCGAGCAGGAGGGCTCCCAGAGCCACGACACCTAGGATCCTGCGCATCCTCGTCCCCCTCGGTCCCCTCGGATCGCTACGGAAGCGGGCGCCACGCCCGCCGGCGAGCCTAGCACGCGCGCTCCGCGCCATCCCCGCCCCTACCGGCGCGGGTGCCAGGAGAAGCACCGGACGGCGAGGACGAGCCCCGCCAGGCCCCAGCCGGCCACCGCGAGCACGTCCGTCCAACGGAAGGGGAAGGGGAACCCGTAGGACGCGGCCCGCATCGCATCCGTGAAGTGCCGCACCGGGAAGACGGCCGCGACCGTCCGAACCCAGGCAGGGGCGTTGTCTCCGAACGGGATGAAGACCCCCGAGAGGAACATCAGCGGCAGGACGATCGCGTTCACCACCGCCGGTCCGGCATCGGCGTTCGGCACGAGGGCCGTCGTCGCGAGGGCGAGGGCCGCGAAGCTCGCCCCGCCCACGAGGACCACCAGCGCCGATCGGACGAGCCCCTCCCCCGTCGGGATCTCGGCGCCGTACGCGACCGCCCCGAAGCCCACCGTGAGCGCGACGAGCAGTACGGCGATCGCCATCGCGTGGACGATGCGTCCGACGAGGTAGATCCACCCCGGCAACGGCGTCCCCCGGATGCGCTTGAGGAGCCCCTCGTCCCGGTGGTACGCGACGGTCAGCGCGATGTTCGTGTAGCAGGCCGTGACGACCGAGAACGCCGACATCGCCGACACGTAGTAGCGCGACTGCTCGATGCGGATCGCACCGACCGGCACGGTGCCGCGTCCGAGCAGCGCCGTGAAGATCACGAGGAACATCAGGGGGAAGGCGAAGGTGAAGAAGGCCGCAGCCGGGTTGCGCCAGAAGGCCCGGTTCGTGTACCGAACCTGACGGACCAGCAGCCGGAGGGAGCTCACCGCGCCTCCGGCTCCCCGCCGGTCAGCTCGAGGTATACGTCTTCCAACGTCGGCGAGGTCACCTGCAGCCCCTCGAGGTCGACCTCCCGTTCGATGGCCCAACCCGTGAGCTCGTGGAGGACGCGGGCGGGCTCCCGGGTCCGGATCTCCACGCTGCCGTCCTCCGATCGGACGGACCCCGTCACGGGCGGCATGCCCGCGTCGGACGGCAGCCGGAACCGGATACGGGCCCAGGCGAGGTGGCGGTCCCCGAGCGAGCGCGGGGGGCCCTCGGCCACGATCCTTCCCGCCGCGATGACCGCGACCCGCGAGGCGAGGGCCTCGGCCTCGTCCATGTAGTGCGTCGTCAGGAACACGGTCTTCCCGAGCGCTGCGAGGTCACGGATCATGTCCCAGGCGTTCCGGCGCGCCCCCGGATCGAACCCGGTGGTGGGCTCGTCCAGGAACAGCAGCTCGGGATCGCCGACGAGCGCGACCGCAACGTCGAGGCGGCGCTGCTGGCCGCCCGAGAGCCGACGGACCCGCACGTCGCGCTGCTCGGCGAGGCCCACCAGCTCCAGGACCTCGTCGACGTCGCGGGCGGCCGGGTAGTACCCGGCGTACAGCTCGACCGTCTCCCGCACCGTGAGGTACGGGTCGAGCCCGATCGACTGCAGCACGATCCCGATGCGACCCCGCCAGGCACGGTCGGCTCGCCGGGGATCCTCCCCGAGCACCCGGATCTCCCCGGCCGAGGGCGCGAGGTACCCCTCGAGGATCTCGATGGTCGTGGTCTTCCCGGCCCCGTTCGGCCCGAGCAACGCGAAGACCTCACCCCGCTCGACCACGAGATCCACGCCGCGGACCGCCTCCAGGTCGCCGTAGCGCTTGCGCAGCCCGCGGACGACGATCGCTGGATCACCCATCGAGATCAGGGTACGAAGCCGAGCTCCTTGTCCACGACGTTGCGGAGCGGCTCGCCGGTGAGGTACCGCTCGAGGTTCTCGACGAACAGCTCCACCACCGCCTCCCGCCACCCGGCGGCGTCGCCCGCGACGTGCGGGGTGATGAGCACGTTCGGGAGCTCCCAGAGCGGGCTCTCCGGCGACAGGGGCTCGGTCTCGAACACGTCCAGCGCGGCGGCCGCGATCCGCCGGGTGCGGAGCGCCTCGACGAGGGCCGCCTCGTCCACGGTGCTCCCCCGGCCCACGTTCACGAAGCGCGCCCAGGGGTTCATCGCGGCGAAGGCCTCCGCGTCGAACAGGTGGTGGGTGGCGGGGGTCGCAGGGAGCACGTCCACGACCACGTCGGCCCAGCCGAGCGCGTCGTGGAGCTCGTCCACGCCCATCACGGTGCCGAACACGGCGTCTCCGGCGCGCGTCGTCCGCCCGACCCCGCGGACGAGCATCCCGAACGCCTTGGCCGTCCGGCCGATCGCCCGGCCGATCGAGCCGACCCCGACGACGAGCAGCCGCTTCCCCTCGAGGGTCTCGACGTCCCGCGGCCGCCACTCCCGGCGGCGCTGCCGCTCGAGCGCCCCCCGCAGGTCCTTCGCGAACAGCAGGAGCACGCCGAGGACGTGCTCGGCGATGGGCCGGTCGAACACCCCCCGGGCGTTGGTGAGGACGACGTGCGAGCTCACGAGCTCCGGGAAGAGCAGGCCGTCCACGCCGGCCGAGGCGGCCTGGATCCACAGCAACGACCCGGCGCTCCTCCAGGCCGGGCGCAGCAGGTCCCGCCCGCCGCTCCAGGCGAGCAGGACGTCGGCCCCCTCGAGGGCGGCGGCGAGCGCCTCGGGGGTGTCCGCGTAGCGGAGCTCGACGGCCTCGGCGATCGCCGGCAGGCCCGGCGGCGGGCGATCGGCCGTCGCCCCCATGACGACGACCACCCCCCGCCCGCTCACAGCGGCCTCCGCCCCGCGAACCCCGCGTCGAGCTCGTGGTAGTGGGCCACGCGCTCCTCGCCGAGGCGCCAGCAGAGCCACACGCGACGCCCGTCCACCTCGCCGGGGAAGTCCACGAGCCCCGCCTCCGGGTCCCGCAGCACGACCCCGAGCTCGGTCAGACGCTCGAGCTCCCGCGCCAGCACCGCGGCGGCCTCGAAGTGGCCGGGGTCGCCGGCCACCCCCCCGGGGTCGGCCGCGACGCGCTCGCGCACGACGCGGGCCGAGGCGATCAGGCGCCGGCGGGCGTCCCGGATCCGCGCGAGGCCCTCGCCGAGCTCCGGCAGCAGCGCGTCGGCCTCGGCCGGCGTGAACACCCGCTCGCTCACAGCCCGAGCACCCCGGGCAGCTCACCCATCGACGTGATCCGGACGGCCTCCGCGAAGCCCGCGAACCGCTCACGGCGGTCGATGAGCACCGGGCGCATCCCGACCGCCGCCGAGGGGCCGACGTCGAACCCCGGGTCGTCCCCCACGTAGACGCACCGGTCGGGCGGCACCCCGGCCCGCTCGGCCGCGAGCCGGAAGATCCGCGGGTCGGGCTTCTCGATGCCCTCGAGGCCGGAGATCACGAGCACCGAGAAGCGCCCGCGCACCCCGAGCTCCTCGAGGAGCTGCTCGAGCCACGCCTCGAAGTTCGAGATCACGCCGAGCACGAGCCCGGCGCCCGCGAGCCGCTCGAGGGCCGGCGGCACGTCCTCGAACAGCCGGTAGTTCCCGCGGTCGGTGAAGGTCGCGTAGATCCGCTCGACGAGACCGTCGCCGCCCCGGATCCCCAGGTCCTCGAGGAACGCCTCGTAGACCCCGAGCCAGAAGGCGCGCGAGCGCTCCGGTGTGGTCGTCCACAGCTCGTTCGCGTCGGCCGCCCGGCGGAAGCGCTCGAAGACGATGCCCGCGCGCTCGCGCACCGCCGCCGGGGTCACCGCGTGCCCCTCGCGCCGCAGGACGTCCGCGAGCAGGTCGGGGAAGGAGGGATGGGGGTGCACGAGCGTCTCGCCCGCGTCGAAGAACACGGCATCCACGCGGGCAGGATAGCCGGCTCCGCCTCGGACCTCCGCGGTCAGACCTTCGCCGCGGCGCGCGCGCGCAGGTCCTCCCACACGCGCTCGACCTGGCCCTCGAGCTCCTCGAGCGTGCCCTCGTTGTCGATGAGGATGTCGGCGACGGCGGCCTTCTCCTCGAGCGGCGCCTGCGCCGCGATCCGGGCGCGGATCTTCTCCTCCGACATGCCGCGGTCCCGCATGAGGCGCTCGATCTGCGTCCGCTCCGTCGCCGCCACCACGATCAGCACGTCGAAGGCCGTGTGCATGCCGGTCTCCACCAGGAGCGGCGCGCTGAACACGACGACGGCGTCGGTGTCCCGGTAGGCCTCCGAGGCCTCCGCGAACATCCGGCGGACCTCGGGATGCACGATCGCCTCGAGGTCGCGGCGGGCCGCCGGGTCCGCGAAGACGATGCTCGCGAGCGCCTCGCGGTCGATGTCGCCGCCGGGGGCGAGGATGTGGGGCCCGAACCGCGCGACGACGGCCTCGTGGCCGGGCGTCCCCGGCGCGACGGCCTGCCGCGCGAGCAGGTCCGCGTCGAACACCACCGCCCCCCGTGCCGCGAGCATGCGGGCCACGGTGCTCTTCCCCGACCCGATCCCGCCGGTCAGCCCGACGAGCAGCACGGCTAGTCCGCCCGACCCTCGCGCCGCTTGAGGTCCTCGAGGATGGCCTCGAGCGAGATCTCCTCCTCGGGCTCCGGAGGCGGCGCGAGCTCGGGCTCGGCGGCCGGCGGCGCCTCCTCGACCTCGACCGCCGCGACCGCAGCCGGTGCCGGCTCAGGCTCGGCGACCGGTGCGGGCGCCTCCTCCTCCTCCTCGACCTCGGGGGCGGCCGGGGCCTCCTCCTCGACGATCTCCCGCGGCGGGGTCGGGAGGGCCGCGCCGACCTGCCGCATGGACAGGCTCACCCGGCGCCGGGGCACGTCGACCTCGATGACCTTCACCCGGACCGTGTCCCCCACCGAGAGCACCGACTCGGGCGAGTCCACGTGCTGGTCCGAGAGCTCCGAGATGTGGACGAGCCCCTCGATCCCCGGCGCCACCCGGACGAACGCCCCGAACGGCACGAGCTTGGTCACCTGGCCCTGGATGATCTCGCCGGCCGCGTACGTGCGCTCGAACTCCTTCCAGGGATCCTCCTGGGTCGCCTTCAGGCTGAGGGACACCCGCTCCCGCTCGAGGTCGACGTCCAGCACCTCGACCTCGACCTCCTGGCCGACCTGGACGACCTCGCTCGGGTGGTCGACGTGCTTCCAGGACAGCTCCGAGACGTGGACGAGCCCGTCCACGCCGCCGAGGTCCACGAAGGCGCCGAAGTTCACGATCGAGGAGACCGTGCCCTTGCGGCGCTCGCCCTTGCGGAGCGACTCCAGGAACTTCTTCCGGCCCTCGCTCTGGGACTCCTCGAGGAACGCCCGCCGCGAGAGCACCACGTTGTTGCGGTTGCGGTCGAGCTCGATGATCTTGCACTCGAGCTCCTGGCCGACGAAGGGGTGCAGGTCGCGCACCCGGCGCAGGTCGACGAGGGACGCCGGCAGGAACCCCCGCAGGCCGATGTCGAGGATGAGCCCGCCCTTCACGACCTCGATGACCGGACCCTTGATCGTGCCGCCGGCCCGCATGACCTCCTCGATCCGGCCCCAGGCGCGCTCGTACTGGGCCCGCTTCTTCGACAGGATCAGCCGGCCCTCCTTGTCCTCCTTCTGCAGCACGAGCGCCTCGACGCGGTCGCCGACCTTCACGACCTCGCTCGGGTCGACGTCGTGCCGGATCGAGAGCTCCTTGGCCGGGATGACCCCCTCGGACTTGTAGCCGATGTCCAGGAGGACCTCGTCGCGGTCGATCTTGACGATCGTGCCCTCGACGATGTCCCCTTCCTTGAAGTCGCGGAGCGAGGCCTCGATCGCCTCGACCAGCTCCTCGGGTGTCAGGTCGCGCTCGGGCGCGGCCTTCGTCGTTGCCGCCGTCGTCTCGTCTATCGGAACCATCTCCTCCTGCACGCGAGGCGCCCACCCGCGGCAGGTGGGAGTGGCCGAGGTGGCACGGCGCGCCGCGCGGCCCAGGGATGGTAGTTGGCCTGCGGAAACCCCGTCAAGGACCCTCGGCGGCCTCAGTGGCCCTCCGGCGTGGCCTCCGCCCAGTTCGGTCCCCACCCGACGTCGGCGCGGAGCGGCACCGAGAGCTCGTAGGCCGCCTCCATCTCGGCCTTCACGAGGGCGGCCGCCTCCTCCACGCGGGCCGCCTCGACCTCGAAGACGAGCTCATCGTGGACCGTGAGGAGCATGTGGCAGTCCAGGTCGGAGGCCCGCAGGGCCCGGTCCACCCGCAGCATGCCGAGCTTGAAGACGTCCGCCGCGCTGCCCTGGATCGGCGCGTTCAGCGCCATGCGCCGGCCCATGTCCCGGACCCGCGGGTTGGAGGAGTGCAGCTCGGGGATGTACCGGCGCCGACCGAGCAGGGTCTCCGTGAAGCCGTCGGCGGTCGCCCTGGCGACCTGCCGCTCCAGGTACTCCCTGATCCGCGGGAAGGACGCGAAGTACGCGTCGATGAAGGCCTGCGCCTCCTCCGGCGTGATCTCCAATCGGGAGGCCAGGCCGTAGGCGTTCATCCCGTAGGCGAGGCCGTAGTTGACGGCCTTGGCCCGGTTGCGGGTCTGCGGGTCGACCGCCTCGAGGGGCAGCCCGTAGACGGCGGCCGCCGTGGCAGCGTGGATGTCCTGGCCGGACTCGAAGGCCGCCCGGAGCCCCTCGTCCTGCGCGAGGTGAGCGAGGATCCGCAGCTCGATCTGCGAGTAGTCGGCGACGAGCAGCAGCTGGTCGGGCGAGCCCGGGATGAACGCCCGGCGGATCCGCCGCCCGAGCTCGGTCCGGGCGGGGATGTTCTGCAGGTTGGGGTTCGCCGAGGACAGGCGCCCGGTGGCCGCCCCGGTCTGGTTGAAGGTGGTGTGCACCCGCCCGTCCCTCGGATCCACCTGCCGCGGCAGCGCCTCCAGGTAGGTCGAGTGCAGCTTGTCGAGCTCCCGCCAGGAGAGGATCGCCTCGACGATCGGGTGCCGGTCCCGGAGCTTCTCGAGCACGCTCGCGTCGGTCGAGAGCTGTCCCTTCGGCGTGCGCTTGCCCGGCGAGAGCCCGAGCTTCTCGTACAGCACCTGGCGCAGCTGGGGCGGCGAGTTCAGGTTGAACTCCTCGCCCGCGAGCTCGTAGATCCGCTCACGCAGGGCCGCCATCTGCGCGCGGACCTCCTCTGCCATCGCCCGCAGGTAGTCGACGTCGAGCGCGATGCCCCTCGCCTGCATCCGCGCGAGCACCGAGGAGAGCGGCAGCTCGACCTCCTCGAGGAGCCGGCGGAGCCCCGCCGCCTCCAGGCGCTCGCCCATGACCGGCGCGAGCAGGGCGATGGCCGCGGCCTCCGCCGCCACCAGGCGCCAGGATCCGCCGAAGAGCTGGCCCTCCGCCTCCTCCTCCACGCGCCCGAGCAGGTCGGCCCCGAGGTAGCGCTCGCCGAGCTCCCGGACCTCGTACCGACCGGCCGCCGGATCGAGCAGGTACCCGGCGAGCATCGTGTCGAACGCCACCCCACCGAGCGCCGTCCCGGCGGCGAGGGCCGCCGCCTCGACGTCCTTGGCGTCGTGGAGCCACTTCGGCGCCGACCCGGCGAGGGCTCCGCCGAGCTCCGCGAGCGAGCCGAGCGGCGCGTACGCGGCCTGCGCACCACCCACCGAGACCGCCGCGCCGCGCACCGCCCGCCCCTCCATCTCGAGCCGCAGGGCCTTCGGAGCCTCGGACGCGAGCAGCCGCGCGAGCTCCTCCGGCGTCGCCTCCCGCACGTCGAGCTCGGCCTGCGCGACGGCCGGCTTCGCCGAGCGACCGATCTCCTCGAGGCGCTCCAGGAGCGAGCGGAACTCGAGCGCGGTGAAGAGGCGGCGGACCGCCTCCGAGTCCCACTCGCCCATCGCGCAGTCCTCGGGGTCGATCGGGAGCTCGAGCGAGGTGTGCAGCCGGGCGAGGTCCTTGTTCAGCAGGAGCCGCTCGCGCGCGGCCTCGATCTGCTCGCGGAGCTTGCCCTTCAGCGCCCCCGTGCGCTCGAGCAGCTCCTCCACCGAGCCGAACTCCTGCACGAGCCTGGCCGCGGTCTTCTCACCCACGCCGGGGACCCCCGGGATGTTGTCGGAGGGGTCGCCCTTCAGCGCGACGTAGTCCAGGTACCGATCGGGCGGCAGGCCGAACCGCTCGCGCACGGCGGCCTCGTCGTACCTGCGGATGTCCGAGATGCCCTTCACGTTGAACAGCACGCTGATGCCCGGCCGGACCAGCTGGAAGAAGTCCCGGTCGGCCGTGACGATCACGGCCTCGATGCCGCGCTCGGCGGCGCGGACGGCGAGCGTGGCGATCACGTCGTCGGCCTCGTGCCCCTCGACGCCGAGGACCGGGATCCGCAGCGTCTCGAGCACCTCGACGATGAGGCCGAGCTGCTGACGGAACTCGTCCGGCGCCTCCGGCCGGCCGGCCTTGTACTCCGCGTACTTGTCGAGGCGCACCGTGGGCGCGCCCACGTCGAACGCGACGGCGACGAGCTCCGGCCGCTCCTCGGCGAGGAGCTTGATGAGCATCGAGGTGAACCCGTAGACGGCGTTCGTCACCTGCCCGCTGCTCGTCGCGAGCGTGGTCGGCAGGGCGAAGAACGCCCGGTAGGACAGGCTGTGGCCATCCAGCAGGAACAGCCGTCGCCTCGAGGGATCCGGCGCGACGCTCACGGGCGGATGCTACCCCGCCGCCGCCCCTCGCCACGTTGCGGCCCCCCGGACGTATCGTTCGTATCCGAATGACCTTGACATGAATCCGACCTCCCAAGTAGGATTCGCCCGGCCCGAGCGGGACAGGGCCGGCCCGGAGAGGATCGGACCCGGGGAGGTGCCGGAGTGGGAGCCGCGTTCATCATCGCCCTGCGGGAGGGCATCGAGGCCGCCCTCATCGTCTCGATCCTGCTCGCCTACCTGACCCAGCTCGGGCGCCGGGACCGAGCTCACCTCGTGTGGTGGGGCACCGGCCTCGCGGTCGCCGTCTCGGCCACCGCCGGGACGGCGATCTTCGTGCTGGCCGCCGAGTTCGAGGGGACCGCCGAGCAGCTCTTCGAGGGCCTCGTCACCCTGACCGCCGTCGGCGTGCTCACGTGGATGATCTTCTGGATGCGTCGCCAGGGCGCCCGCCTCCGCTCCGAGCTCCACCAGAAGGTCGACACGGCGCTCGTCGCCGGAGGGCTCGCGCTCGCCACCATCGCGTTCACGGCGGTCCTGCGGGAGGGGGTCGAGACCGCGCTGTTCCTCTACGCCGCCGCGCGCGGCACCGCCGTCGCCTCCGCCGGCGTGGGGGGCCAGATGCTCGGCGCCGTCCTCGGCCTCGTGCTCGCGGTCGTCCTCGGCTGGCTGCTGTACCGGGGCGGCATCCGGATGGATCTCCGCTCGTTCTTCCGCGTCACGGGCGCGATCCTCATCGTGGTCGCCGCGGGCCTGTTCGCCTACGGCGTCCACGAGCTGCAGGAGGCAGGCTGGCTGCCGATGCTCGCCGGGACCGCGTTCGACATCTCGGCCCGCCTGCCGGACGACGCTGGCGTCGGCGCGGTGCTCCGAGGCCTCGTCGGCTACAACGCCGACCCGACGGTGCTCGAGGTCCTCGCGTGGGCCGCGTACCTCGCGGTCGTCGGCACGCTGTTCGTCCGCCCGCGCGCGGCCGCCGTCCCGGCCGCGCAGGCCGACGCGCGCCGCTAGCCGGACGCGGGGGACCCGATCCGTTTGTCACTCTTTCTCCCGTTCAGGCGGGGTGCGCGCTACCTGCGACGCTGTCGCGGATCCCTTGCACCGCAAAGGGCACCGGTCGATTGACACGTCGCGGGACCGGGGGTACGGTTCGCTGCGGTCCCGAGCGGCCGCGGACGCGGGAGGCGGGGAACGGTTCCGGGTCGGAGGCCACCAGGGGGGCGCGAGCCCTCCGGAGGGTGCACCGACACGGAGCACGGGCCGGCCGACCGAGCACCGGGTCGCTCGGGGCCACCTTTCGACGGACCGAGGGACCGGACGGCAACGCTCGCGTTTGGGGAAGGCGTGAGCGGCCGCGAGGTTCCTCGGTCCGTCGCTCGTTCCGGCCCCGCCCTCGCGCGGGCCCGCGCCCTCCCGCCCCGTGGGGACGACCGCCGCCTCAGAGCACCGCGTCGATGAAGCGCTTGGTCTCCGGGAAGCGCGGGTTCGTGAGGATCTGGGAGGGCGGCCCCTCCTCGAGGATCACGCCCTCGTGGAAGAACATCATGCGGTGCGCGACCTCGCGCGCGAACCCCATCTCGTGGGTGACGACGATCATCGTCATGTGCAGCTCGGTGGAGAGCGACTTCATGACCTCGAGCACCTCGCCGATGAGCTCGGGGTCGAGCGCGGAGGTCGGCTCGTCGAAGAGCATCACCTCGGGCTCCATCGCGAGGGCCCTCGCGATCGCCACGCGCTGCTGCTGACCGCCGGAGAGGCGGATCGGGTACTCGTCGGCCTTGTCGGCCAGCCCGACCGCCTCGAGGAAGTGCATCGCGAGGCCCCGCGCCTCGGCCTCGGGCTTGCCCTTGACGGTCACCGGCCCCTCCATGACGTTCTGCAGGGCGGTCATGTGCGGGAACAGGTTGAACGACTGGAAGACCATGCCCGTGCGGATCCGCAGCTGGCGGATGAGCTCGCGCTTGTGCCGGGTCCGATGGCCGCCCTCCAGGCGGATCCCGGCCACCTCGATCGTGCCCTTGGTGGGGTCCTCGAGGAAGTTGATGCAGCGCAGCAGCGTGCTCTTCCCCGAGCCCGACCGACCGAAGACCACGACCACCTCGCCGCGGTGGACCTCCATGTTGATGCCCTTGAGGACCTCGAGCGACCCGAAGGACTTGTGGAGGTCCTCGACCCGCACCACGACCCGGCCATCGCGACGCTCCGCCATCGGGTCCCTCAGATCCCCCCGGTCGGGACCGATGGCGCCGCGCCCGCGCCCGCCCGCACGTACCCCTTGGACAGGCGGCGCTCCAGCCGGCGCTGGAAGAACGTGAAGATCGCCGTGAGGAGCCAGTACATGCCGGCGACGAGCACGTAGGCCTCGAGGTTCTTGAAGCTCGCCTTGCCCACGAGCTGCGCCCGCCGGAACATCTCCGCGGTGGTGGCGGTGGCGCCGAGGATGGACACCAGGGCCGTGTCCTTCATCATCGCGATGAACTCGTTGCCCGTCGGCGGGATGATCACCCGGAACGCCTGGGGCAGGATCACCCGGCGCATCTTCTGCGCGTAGGTCATGCCGAGGGCGTCCGCCGCCTCCGACTGCCCGTGCCCGACGGACTGGATGCCGGCCCGGAAGATCTCGGTCATGTAGGCACCGTAGTTGAACCCGAGCGCGAGCGTGCCGGCGAGCGCGGCGTCCAGCGTCAGGATGTCGTCCAGCTGCGGTGGGAGCCCCGGGTACTTGTGCAGCAGGTTGATCCCGATCTGCGGCAGCGCCAGGTACCAGAGGAACATCTGCACGATCAGGGGGGTCCCGCGGAAGAAGGAGGTGTAGAAGCCGGAGATCCCGTACGCGATGGGATGCCGCGAGAGCCGCCCGAGCGCCCCGACCAGCGCGAGGACGATCGCGAGCGAGATGCCGCCCAGCGAGATCAGCAGCGTGTACCGCAGGCCGCCCAGGATGTACCGGGCCTTGTCCTCCATCCACGGCAGATCGAATGCCGCGATCCAGAAGAAGAAGGCGATGATGAGGAAGATCGCGAACCAGACGACGCCCACCTTCAGGTTGAAGGGGACCCTGGCGCTCGCGAGCGCCAGGCGATCCATCCGCCCCGCATCGGCGAGCGGGGGGCGGTCCCCCGCCCCCCGCTCCTCGTCGGTCCTCACGCCGCCACCGCCCGGTCCGGCCTCAGACCTGGACCGTCAGGTCGAGCCCGTTGTACCACTTCTTGGACAGCTCGGTGAGCGTCCCGTCGGCGTGCATGTCGCCGACGATGCCGTCCACCGCCTCGACCAGGCTCGTCGGGTCCAGCGGCGCCTTCTGGTCGAAGGCGACGGCGAGCGGCTCGTAGAAGACCGGGTCGCCGACGATCTTCACCGGGTTGCCGGCGTCGATGTAGCCTTGGGCCGTCGTCACGGAGGTGATCACCGCGTCCAGGCGGACGCCGTCACCCAGCGCGAGGTCCTGCAGCGCCGTCGTGTCGGTGTCGTACCCGGAGACCTTCGCGTCGTCGATGATGAAGTCGAAGGTGAACCCGGGGATCTCGAGCGTCTTCTCGAGGTAGAACTCGTACGTGCACCCCGAGCACACACCGATGCGCTTGCCGTCGAGGTCCGTGGACAGGTCCTGCACCGACGTGTTGTCGTTGTGCACCACGACGACGGCCGGCGTGTAGTAGTAGGGCTGGGTGAAGTACAGGACCTTCTGCCGCTCGGTGGTCGGCGTCATCGACCCCACGCTCACGTCCCAGCGGTCGTTCCAACCCCCGGCGGTGATCAGGTCCCACGACGGCGTCTCCCAGGCGACCTCGACGCCGAGGCGCCTGGCGATCTCGGTCGCCACGTCGATGTCGAAGCCCTCGAACTCGCCCGTCTCCTCGTTCAGGGACGACTGCGGCGGGTAGGCGGGGTCCGTCGAGACGCGGATGACGCCGTCCTTGCAGATCCTCGCGAGCAGGTCCCCGGCGTTCGGGTCGACGGTCGCGCACACCCCCTCGCCCGCGCCGCCCGTCGGCCCGGTCGCGCCGCCCTCCTCACCGCCGCCGCACGCGGCCGCGACGAGCGCGAGCGCCGCGACGAGCCCCAGCATGGGCCACAACCGCTTGCTGCGCATGCTCCCTCCTTCGTCCTCGGGGCCGCGAGGGCCCTCGCCGCGCCCCCGCCGGCCTGACTCTACGGCTCCCCGCCGCCGTGGGCAACGCGCCTCAGCGCCGACGTTCCCCGGGCAGCTCGAGCCACCGGCCCCCCTCCACGCGATACGTACGCACGGCGGAGACCGGTTGGACGAGCGCCCCGTCGCGCCCGAACCGGTACGTCGCGGCGAGCCCCTCGAAGGCATCCACGCCGGCCAGGGCGTCCCGGATCCCGCTCCTCGTGAGGGCGCCCGACGCGAACGCAGAGGCGAGGAGCCAGGCCGCATCCCATCCCTCCACCGCGTACGAGCCCGGGGCCAGACCGAACTCGGCCTGGAAGTCCTGGATGAACCGCTGGTGGGCGAGGCGCGTCGACGTCGACACGTCCGCGCAGGGACAGACGGCGAGCGTCCCCTCCGCCGCCTCCCCGGCCGCCTCCAGGTACCCCGCGTCCCGGATGCGCTCCGAACCGATGAAGGGGATCCGCCCGAGCCCGACCTCGACGAGCCGCCGCCGGAGGGTCGCCCCGGGCGCCCCCTCACCCGCCCAGAGCACCGCGCCGCATCCGCGCTCGGCGACGGCGCCGAGGGCGGCGTCCACGGATCCCGGCGCGTCGTCGAGGACCAGATCGAGCAGCACCGGCACCCCCGCCGTCCGGGCCATCGCCTCGAGCAGCCGCCCGGCCGGGATCCGCTGCTGCTCGAAGACGCAGATCCCCTGCCGCGCGCGGTGGAGCGCGTGGAGCACCCGCCCCAGCGCCTCGCCCTCCGCGACCTGGTCGGGGACGAGCGCCCGCCAGCCGCTCCACCCACGCCCACCGAGGTCCGCGCCGGCGCTGGACAGCGAGACCCACGGCACCCGCGCGGCCTCGAGCGCATCCCCGAGGACCACCTGCCACGGCAGCCCGGGGGCGGCGATCACCGCCACGATCCCCGGGTCCGCGACGATCCCGGCGGCGATCTCGAGGGTGCCGGCGACCGTGCCCCCGGTGTCGAGGACCTCCACCTCCACCGGCGCGGGCAGCTCCCCCCGGAGCGCCGCCGTCGCGAACGCGAGCTTCGCCCCCTGGAACGCCGGCGCGAGCCGGTCCCCCGGCGGCTCCAGGTCCGTCGCCTCGACGAAGGCCACCGTCACGGGCGCCGGCTCCGCGGCCGCGGGGCTCGCG
>CAZXJB010000038.1:0-20252 GCA_964640965.1 uncultured Actinomycetes bacterium
CCCGGCGCACCGCCGAGGTGCTCCACGCGGTGGCCGCCGCGGCCGCCGCGGACCGCCGGTAGACTCGGGCGGCCATGGGCGAGCGCCGCCGGACCCTCGTCACGGGCGGGGCCGGGTTCATCGGCTCCCACCTCGTGGACCTCCTCCTCCAGCGCCCCGACACCGAGGTGACCGTGCTCGACGCCCTCACGTACGCGGGGACGAGGCGGAACCTCGCCGAGCACGAGGGCGATCCGCGGTTCCGGTTCGTCCGGGGGGACGTGGCCGATCCCGGCATCGTGGGACCACTCGTCGAGGGCGCCGACCACGTGGTGCACGCGGCCGCGGAGTCCTTCGTGGACCGCAGCATCGCCGACCCGAGCGTGTTCGTCGTGACGAACGTGCTCGGGACCCAGGTCGTGCTCGACGCGTGCCGACGGACGGGGACGCCGATGACCTTCGTCTCGACCGACGAGGTCTACGGCGAGAACGCGCCGCAGGGGCGGTTCACCGAGGACGCGCCGATGCGGCCGCGGAGTCCGTACGCCGCGAGCAAGGCCGGGGCCGACCTCCTCTGTGGCGCCTACGCCGTCACCTACGGCACACGCGTGACGATCGTGCGGGGCACGAACGCCTTCGGCCCCCGCCAGCACCCCGAGAAGGCCATCCCGACCTTCGTCCTCGCCGCCCTGGACGGCCGGACGCTGCCCGTGTACGGGCGCGGCGAGCAGCGGCGCGAGTGGCTCTACGTGGGCGACTTCGTGCGGGCGATCGCGGTCGTGATGGACCGGGGCGAGCCGGGGATCGCCTACAACATCGGCGGCGGGCGCGAGCTCTCGAACCTCGAGCTCGCGCGCGAGATCTGCCGCCTCGTCGGCGCGCCGGAGACGCTCATCGGCTCCGTCCCGGACCGTCCCGGCCACGACTTCCGCTACGGCGTGGCCTGGGACCGCCTGGCCGCGCTCGGCTGGGCCCCCGAGACCCCCTTCGAGGAGGGGCTCGCGCGGACGATCGCCTGGTACCGGGACCACCGCGACTGGGTCGCCGAGATCCTCGAGGCGGCGGGCGCGGGAGGGATGGGCCGGTGAGGATCCTCGTCACGGGGGCCGGGGGCGGGCTCGGCCGCGCCTTCGTGGAGGTCGTGCCCGGGCACCACGACCTCATCCCGCTCTCGCGCGAGGAGCTCGACGTCGGGGACCACCACGCGGTGATGCGCACGGTCATCCCGCTCGCGCCCGAGGCGATCGTGAACCTCGCGGCCTTCACCGACGTCGACGGGTGCGAGGCCGATCCCGCGCGGGCCTTCCGCGACAACGCGCTCGGGCCGCAGAGCCTCGCGCTCGCCGCGCGCGCGTGCGACGCGGTGCTGCTGCACGTCTCGACCGACTACGTCTTCGACGGCGCGAAGGGCGCGCCCTACGACGAGCTCGATCCGCCGAACCCGCTCGGGGTGTACGGGCGGAGCAAGCTCGCGGGGGAGCGCTCCGTGCGCGAGCTCGCGCCGGCCTGGTTCGTCGTGCGCACCGGCTTCGTGTTCGGCGGGGGTCGGGACTTCTGCTCGGGGGCGCTGCGCCGGCTCCGCGCGGGGGAGACCGTCGGGGCGCTCGCGGATCGGACGGGATCCCCGACGTACGTACGGCACCTCGCCGAGCGGCTCCTGCCGCTCGTGCTCACGATGCGGTTCGGGACGTACCACCTGGCCGGCCCCGAGGCGACGACCTGGTTCGACCTCCTCGAGCGCGCCCGCGCCCTCGGCGAGCTCCCCGGCCGGGTCGTCCCTCAGCGCTCCGAGGAGCTGGGGCTCCCCGCGCCGCGGCCGCGCACCTCGGCCTTGGTGAGCCTCTACCTCGCCGAGCTGGGCGTGCCTCCGATGCCGCCCCTGCAGGAGGCCCTGTCCGACCTCCTCGCCCGCCTCGGCTGAGCGCTCCCGGTGGGCGCGCGCGCCCGCCTCCGCTAGGCTCGGGCGAGCCGATGAGGTGCAAGCCGCGCTCCCCCCGGTGGGTCAGGGCCTTCGCCCTGGCGGCGGCGTTCGCCGCGCTCGCGGCGGCCTGCGTCTCGGCCACCGGCGAGCCGCGGGGCTCGGGCTCGCCGCAGCCGTCCTGGAGCCCGAGCGTGATCACGACGGGCAGCCCCGAGGGCGGGTTCGACGCGACCAGCCTCCCGACCCGGTTCCCGATCAAGCACGTGGTGTTCCTCATCAAGGAGAACCGGACCTTCGACAACCTGTTCGGGACCTTCCCCGGGGCGAACGGCACGAGCGTGGGGATGGACCACGGGGTCCCGCGGCCGCTCCGCCGGGGCACCGATGGGCGCCTGCCGGGCGACATCCCGCACTGCTACCAGTGCGCGCTCGCGGCGTGGAACGGCGGGAAGATGGACGGGTTCGACCAGGGGGAGCACGGGGAATGGGCCTACACGCAGCTGCACCGGGACCAGCTCCCGAACTACTGGCACTGGGCCGAGGAGTTCGTCCTGTTCGACAACTTCTTCGCGAGCGCGCAGGGCCCCTCGTTCCCGAACCACCTGTACTCGATCGCCGCCCAGTCCGGCGGGGCGCACGACAACCCCCGACGGATCCCCGGCGTCACCCGCGGCTCGAACACCTTCGGGTGCGACGCCCCGCCCGAGCAGCTCGTGGAGATCGTGGACTCCGAGGGCCGGGTGAAGAAGGTGCATCCCTGCTTCGACTTCCTCACCCTCGGCGACCTGCTGAACCGCAAGGGGGTCCTCTGGGCCTACTACGCCGCGAGGGAGGACCAGCGCGGCTACATCTGGTCGGCCTACGCGGCGATCCGCCGCTACCGCATGAACCCCGAGCGCTGGCAGCGGCACATGTTCCCGGTCGACAACGTGATCCGGGACATCCGGGCGAACAAGCTCCCGCCGGTCACGTGGATCACGCCGCGGTTCGAGCTCTCGGAGCACCCCGAGTTCAACTTCTGCCACGGCGAGAACTGGTCCACGAAGGTCATCGACGCGATCATGCGGTCGGACATGTGGAAGGACACCGCGATCTTCCTCACCTGGGACGACTACGGCGGCTTCTACGACCACGTGCCGCCGCCGCAGGTCGACGACTTCGGCTTCGGGATCCGGGTGCCGATGATCGTGATCTCGCCCTACGCGAAGCAGGGCAAGGTGAGCCACGAGCTCGGCGAGTTCTCGAGCGTGCTGCGCTTCATCGAGGACAACTGGAACCTGCGGCAGCTGACGCACCGCGACCGCGAGGCGACGCCGATGCTCTCGGCCTTCGACTTCTCGCAGGACCCGCGTCCCCCGGACCCCCTGCCGCTGCGGGACGACTGCGAGGGGCCGATCTGGAAGCCCGCGAAGTGACCCGCCCTCGTCGCCGCGTCAGGTGACCCGCACGCCCGTGATCCTGGGGAGCCGGGCGGGGGCGGTGATAGCGTTCGTGCTATCATCGACCCGTGACGGCCGGAACGCTCCTCCGAGAGGCGAGACGTCGGGCGGGGCTCGGTCAGCGGGAGCTCGCGCGCCGCGCTGGGGTCCCCCAGCCCACGCTGTCGCGGATCGAGCGGGGGCTAACCTCGCCGCGCTTCGACACCTTGGATCGGCTGCTGCGTGAGTGCGGCCTCGCGCTCGACCTCACCCGCCGGCCGGGCGCGGAGGTCGACCGCACCTTGATCCGGGAGCAGCTTCGCCTCACGCCCGCGGAGCGGCTCCGGCTGACCGTCCGGGAGTGGGCGCGCACGCGCCGGCTCGGGGGGAGCTCCGCGTGAGCGAGCCCCGGTTCGATCCGCTCCGGGCGCTTCGGACGCTCGTCGAGCACGGGGTGCGGTTCGTGCTCATCGGCGGGCTCGCGGCCGCGGTGCGCGGCTCGCCCGTGATCACGGGGGACCTCGACATCTGCTACGCCCGGGACGAGGAGAACCTCCGGGCGCTCGCCCGGGCGCTCCGCCGGCTGCGCGCCAGGCTCCGCGGCGTCGAGGAGGACGTTCCCTTCCGACTCGACGCCGAGACCCTTGGGTCGGGCGACCACTTCACCTTCTCCACCGCGGTCGGGCCCCTGGACTGCCTCGGCACGCCGGCGGGGACCGACGGCTTCGCCGACCTCGACGCCTCCGCCACCGACGAGGACCTCGACGGACTCGTCGTGCGGGTCGCCTCGCTCGAGGACCTCATCCGGATGAAGCGGGCCGCGGGCAGGCCGCAGGACCTGATCGCGCTCGAGTGGCTCTCGGCCCTGCGGGACGAGCTCGACCGGTCAGGCCGCCGGGGACGGGACCTCAGGCCGGGATGACCATGAGGTCCGGGGGCGTGGCCTGGAGGAAGGCCGCGCGGTCCTCCTCGACCGCGAAGGTGTTGATGCAGAGGGCAAGGCCGCGCCCCTGCGGCAGGTAGAAGTTGGCCTCGTAGTTCCACACGTCGCCCGGCAGGAACGCCTCCTCGCCCGGGTCCGTGCCGAGCTCGTAGAAGCGGTCGCCCACCCAGTCCGGCGGGAAGGCGATGCCGAGCTCGTACCCGCCGATCCACCACTCGTCGCCGAGCAGGCCGACCTCGCGGTAGTAGCGCTCGACGGTGGCGAGGAGCTCCCGGGCGGGCAGGCCCGGCCGGAGGGTCTCCGCGACCACCGGCACCGCGCCGGTGACGCGGTCGACGGCGTCGCGCACGGCGGGGGAGGGCTCGCCGATCGAGAAGCAGCGCGCGGTGTTCGCGTGGTAGCGCGCGACGACGCCGCAGACGTCCACGTTCACGACGTCCCCGGGCTCCAAGCGGCGGCGGCTCGCCAGGCCGTGCACGGTGGAGGCCCGGTACCCGGAGAGGACGGGGAGCGGGATCGCGGCGACCTCGCCCCCCGCCGCCGCCATCGCGCGGATCATCTCGCCGGAGACCTCGAGCTCGGTGACGCCGGGAGCCATCGCGTCGCGCGCGGCGGCGAGACCGACGTCGGCCACGCGCTGCGCCTGGTGCACCACCTCGAGCTCGCGCGGGGACTTGCGCCGGCGGACCTCGCGCGCGAGGCCGGTCGCGTCCACCACGTGCGCGCCGGTTGCCCGGAGCGCCTCGTCGAGGGACGCGGCGACGTCCGGCCGAGGCCGGTAGCTGCGGCGCTCCACGCCGACGGTGCCGCGCAGCCACCCGAGGGCCCGCAGCTCCGCCACGACGAAGTCGAGCATCTCCCACCCGAGGCCGGGGCCGATCCGCACGTCGGTCGCGACGCTCGTGAAGCGGATCAGCGTCACCTCCTCGGGGTCGTCGAGCTGGACGGGCTCCTCCCGGTCCACGTGGAGCGCGACGCACGAGCCCGGGACCCAGTCGCGCGGCCCGTTCGCCTGGTACCACTCGGCGGCGTAGCCCGTGAGGTAGCACATCGACTCCGGGGTGGAGGCGATGAGGCAGTCGACCCCCGCGGCCTGCATGGCCGCCCGCGTGCGGGACCATCGCTCGCGGTACTCCTCGAGGGGGAAGGGGGCCTCCTTGGGGGGATCGAAGCGCTCGAGGTACCAGCGCTTGTTCGGCCCGGGACCCTCGCTCATCCGCCACCCTCCTCGCCCGTCACCCGCAGCGCGAGCTTGCCCCGCACGCGGCGCTCCTCGATGCGCCGGTGCGCCTCCGCCGCCGCCTCGAGCGGCAGGACCTCCTCGAGGGGCACGCGCAGCCTGCCAGCCGCGAGCTCGCGCAGGACCGCCTCGGTCGTCTCCCGCAGGCGCTCGACCGGCTCGATCGTCCCGCTGTAGGTGCGGAGCGAGATCGCCTTGCGGTAGAGCGTCCGCAGGTCGAGCTCGTGGGTCGCGCCCGCCGAGACCCCGAAGAGGGCGAGCCGCCCGTAGGGCTCGAGGGCGGCGATCGCTTCGGCCGTGTACCCGTCGCCGAGCGGATCGAAGACCACGGTCGGACGCAGCTCCGCGACGGTCTCGGCGAGGTCCTCGGCGCCCGCGACCACGGCGCGCTCGGCCCCCTGCTCCTGGACGAAGCCGGCCTTGTCGGGATCCCCCGTCTGCCCCCAGGCCCGGACGCCCGCGTTCCGGAGCACCTGGAGCAGGAGCGAGCCGACCCCGCCGCTCGCGCCGAGCACGAGGGCCCGGTCCTCGGGCGTGACGCGCGCGACGCGGTGCGCGAGCGCCCAGGCGGTGCCGCCCACGATCGGGAGCACGGCCGCCCGGGCCGGGTCCACGCCCTCGGGGAGGGCCACCACCGCCTCGGCCGGGACCGCCGCCCGCTCGGCGTACAGGCCGTCCCGGGTGATCCCGACGCCCGCGCCCCGCACGACGACCCAACGCCCCTCGACGCGCCCGACGCCCTCGGCCCCGGGGACGAAGGGGAGGGGCTGGTTGCCGCCGGCGACCGTCCCGCGGGTGACCCAGAGGTCGAGGGGGTTCACCCCCGCGTAGGCGACCTCGACGAGCACCTCGCCGGGGCCGGGGACGGGCTCGGGCGCCTCCTCCACGACGAGGGGCTCCCCGAACCGATG
Source organism: uncultured Actinomycetes bacterium (assembly GCA_964640965.1). GTDB lineage: Bacteria > Actinomycetota > UBA4738 > UBA4738 > HRBIN12 > HRBIN12. The sequence goes on from CAZXJB010000038.1 coordinate 6,413, forward strand.
CACGCGCGCCGCCCGCACGCTGCGCACGGTACCGCAGTCGCTCACCATCCGGCGAAGCCGGCGATCTCCTCGTCGCTCACCCTCCCGGCCTCCACGTCGGCGAAGGCTCGATCGAGCGCCTCGAGCGCCTGGTCCACCTCGCCGTCGGAGAGCGTGAGGGGCGGGGTCATCTCGAGCACGTTGGAGCGCAACCCGACGTAGAAGAGGACGACGCCGGCCTGGAACGCGCGGTAGACGACCTTGGCCGTCTCGCGCGGGGCGGGCTCCCGGGTCTCCCGGTCCCGCACGAGGTCCACCCCGATCGCGAGACCGCGTCCCCGAACGTCCCCGATCAGCGGGTGGCGCCTCGCGAGCTCGCGCAGACCGGCCAGGAGCCGCTCGCCACGCGCCCTCGCCGCGGCCGGGAGGTCCTCGTCCACGATCGTGGCCAGCACCGCGCGCCCGGCGCTCGCCGAGACCGGGTTCCCCGCCGTCGTCTGCATCGCGAAGGCCGTCGCGACGTCGAGCACCTCGGCGGGACCGACGACCGCCGAGAGCGGCAGGCCGCCGCCGAGCCCCTTGCCGAAGGTCACGACGTCGGGCCGCAGCCCCTCGGCCTCGAAGGCGTGGAGGAGGCCCGTCCGGCCCAGGCCGACCTTGACCTCGTCGCACACGACGAGGATGCCGTGGCGCCGGCATCGCTCCTCGAGGGCGCGGAGGAACCCCGGCGGCGCCACGATGAGGCCCCCGTCGGACTGGATCGGCTCGATGAAGACCGCCGCGACGTCCTCCGGCGGGACGATCGTCGCGAGGTGGTGGTCGAGGAAGGCCAGGGTCGTCTCGGCGGGATCTCCGCCGAGGAACGGCCGGTACGGGTCGGGGTAGGGGAGCAGGAGCACGCCGCCGCGTCCGGGCCCGTGCGTCTGGGCGGAGTGGCCGGAGACGCCCATCGAGCCGGTCGTCCCCCCGTGGTAGGCGCCCACGAAGGAGATGAAGCGATGCCGGCCGGTCGCGGCCTCGAGCGCCCGCACGACGGTCTCGTTCGCGTCGGAGCCGGAGTGGCCGAGCCAGACCCGGCGCTCGCCCTCCCCCGGCACGAGCCGCAGCAGATCCTCGGCGAGCGCGACCGCCGGCTCGTTGATGCTGGAGAGGATGCTCGCCGAGGCCATCCGCCGGACGGCGCGCTCCACGGCCTCGACGACGATGGGGTGCCCGTAGCCGAGGCTCGCGGCGCCCCAGGAGGCCGAGAGATCGAGCAGGCGTCGGCCGTCCTCGTCGATCAGGTACGAACCCTCGCCGCCCACGACCGCGAGGGGGAAGAACCGGAGCTTCTCGACGCCCGCGATGACGCGTGCGTCCCGCTCGACGAGGCTCACGCAGGTCGCCTCCTCGGGTAGATCCGGGCCGCGTTCCCCGCCGCGATGAGGTCGGCGATCTGCTCCGCGTCGACCGCCGAGCACCGTCCCTCGGCGACCCATCCGCCGAGGATCTCCGCGAGGCCGAGCCGGAAGTGCGCCGCACCGATGAGGTACAGCTCGGCCAGACCGAACGCGTCGGAGGAGTACAGCTGCTTCGTGAAGGGTGCGAGCTCCAGGGCCTCGGCGAGCACGCGGGTCGCGCTCGGGCCGAGGTAGGTGATCGCCTCGCCGACGTCGAAGTAGACGTTCGGGAGCACCGCCGCGAGGTAGGCGGCCTGGCGGTGGTACGGGTAGCAGTGGAGGAACACGACGTTCACGCCGATGCGGCCGAGGTCCTTCACCAGATCGGTGAGGAGCGAGGGGTCGGCCAGGTGCAGCGTGAGGTCGGGGTCGCCCCACCCGCTATGGACCTGGAGGGGCATCGCGTGGTCCCGGGCGAGCTCCGCGCCGGCCCAGATGCCGAACCGCAGCAGCACGGGGTCGGTGAGGCGGCCGCCGCCCGCCGCGAGCCATCGGCCCGCGGCCTCGGCGACCTCGGCCTCTGCGGGTGGCCGGGGGTCGAAGGCGAACCCACCGCGGTAGGCGACGATCGTCTTCAGCCCCACCGCGCGGGCGCACCGCGCCGCGAGCTCCGCGCGGAAGGCGTCGGCGTAGCCGGTCGCATCGACGCCCGCGGCCGCCACCTGCTCGGCCACGGCCTCGAGCCGGACGACCTCCGAGACGGGGACGCCCGCGAGGTCGCCGGTGCCCCTGGCGTCGGTCACCTCCGCGGAGCGGTACCCCGTCTCGACGATGAGATGGCCGAGACCGGCCTGCCGCAGCAGCCGTCGGCTCGCCTCCTCGGCGCCGAGCTCCGCGCGGCGCTCGAGGTAGCGCTCGGGCGCGGCGAGGGGCTCGAGGTCGAGGGCGGGGGCGCACCAGCGGCGGACCGCGAGTCCGACGGGGCTGTCGAAGTGGGACGTGCCCTCGGGCGGGGGGTCGAAGCCCTCGTTGATGAGGCCCTCGAAGGCGGGCCGGTCGAGATCCCCCGTCATCACCCCGTGGCAGTGGTGGTCGGTGAGCGGAAGGTCTCGCAGGAAGGCTTCGAGCTCAGTAGACATCGACGTACCTCGCGCACGCCTCCTCGGGGGAGACCCCCTCGAGCAACCCGATCTCGGTCCGTTTCAGCGAGAGGTAGCAGTCGAGCAGCTCGGCGGGGAACCACCCGCGCACGACCTCGTCGCGCTCGAGCGCCTCGAGGGCCTCGGCGAGCGATCCGGGGAGGCGGCGGACGCCGAGGCGCTCGGCCTCCTCCTCCGAGAGCGAGGCCGGGTCCCGCTGCACGAGCGGCGGGACCTCGTAGCCCTCCAGGATCCCCTGGAGCCCGGCGAGGACGAGCACGGCGAGCGCGAGGTGCGGGCAGGCCGCAGCGTCGGCTGCGCGGAACTCCAGGTTGATCTGCGACGCCGGATCGCCGCCGCCGAGCTCGAGGGTGGGCGTGATCCGGATCGCCGCTTCCCGGTTGCGCTCGCCGAGGACGGTGAAGCCGGCGCTCCACCGGTGCGGCGTGAGGCGGAGGTACGAGACCACGCTCGGGGCGGTGATCGCGCACAGGGCCGGCAGGTGCCGCAGGATCCCGGCGGCGAACCGGCCGGCGAGCTCGCTGATCCTGCCGGGCCGGGAGGGGTCGAACGTCGCGGGCCGACCCTCGAGGTCGCGGAGGCTGAGGTGCACGTGCACCCCGTTGCCGACCCCGGCCGGGTCCACGATCGGGGCGAAGGTCGCTCGGTACCCGAGGCGGCGGGCGACCTCGCGGACGATCTCGCGGATGATGGCGGCCCGGTCCGCGCCGGCCAGGCCCTCGGCGGGGCGGCAGGTGAGCTCGAACTGGCCGGGCCCGTACTCGGGCAGGAACATCTCGGGCTCCTGACCGGCCTGCGCGAGCGCCTCCATCACGAGTGGGCCGAACGGCTCGACGAGCCGGTGCGCCTCCATCGTGAACCCGGGCCCCTGTGGTGCGCCCCGGAGGAAGAACTCCTGCTCGAAGCCGGAGACGACCCGCAGGCCAGCCTCGGACTCGAGCCGCGTGAGCGCGCGGCGCAGGAACGTGCGGGGGCACGCGTCCCACTCCGTGCCGTCCGTGTGCGTCGCGTCGCACAGGTAGAAGTGGAGGGGCGCCGCCTCGGGCCAGAGGTCCACCCGGACCTTCGTGGCGGGGTCCGGGAGGAGGCGCAGATCGCCCATCGGGCCCCACGGGTTCGGGTCCGCGATCGGCCCGAAGGCCGTGAGGGCCTGGTCGGCGGGCACCCACCCGACGCCGATCCGCAGCCGGTCCTCCAGGTCCTCCACGGGGAACCCCCGCCCACGGGCCAGGCCGGACAGGTCCGTGTGCAGGAACATCACGAGCTCTTCACCGGGCATGGTCGATCCTCCCCGTCGCTCCCGCCCCGCCCGCGGCGGATCGGGGTTGCGACCCCTTCGGTTCCTCCGGCTTCCCGAGGTAGGCCTCGATGACCGCGGGATCCCGCGCGATCTCCTCGGGCGACCCCATGGCGATCGTGCGCCCCTCGTTCAGCACCTGGATGCGCTCGCACAGGCGCATGATCAGGTGCAGGTCGTGGTCGACGATGAGCACCGCGCAGCCGAGGTGGTCGCGGATGGCGTGGATGCTCTCCAGCAGCTCGTCGGACTCCGCCTCGCTCATGCCGGCGGCCGGCTCGTCGAGGAGCAGGATGGCCGGACGGCGCACGCCGGCGCGGGCGATCTCGACGCGGCGCTGCACGCCGTAGGCGAGGGTGCCGGCGAGCTCGTCCAGGACGGGCTCCAGCGCGAGCGTGCGCACGAGCCGCCCGACGTCCTCGGCTCCCGGATCCGGGGCCGCCGCCTGGATGTTCTCCAGGACGGTGAGCTCCGGGAACAGGCGGATGTTCTGGAACGTGCGCGCGATCCCCATCCTGGCGATCCGGTGGGCGCGGGCGCCCGTCACCTCCCTGCCCAGCAGACGGATCGATCCCTCGTCCGGTTGGAGCACCCCCGAGAGCACGTTGAGGAGCGTCGTCTTGCCGGAGCCGTTGGGCCCGATGAGTCCCACGAGCTCGCCGGGCGCGACGGCCAGGTCCACGCCATCGAGCGCCCGCAGGCCCTCGAAGGTGCGGACGATGCCCTGGGCCGAGAGGGCCGGGCCGTCGACGGCGACGGGGGCCGCCGGGCGCGTGCGCTCTTCCGGGACCCGGACCGAGGGGCGGGGTCGGCTCGGTCGGAGGCGGCGCCCGATGCGGCGCGCGAGATCGTCCAGCTCCCACCGCCCGAACAGCCCCTGGGGCCGGAAGACGAGGGACAGGATGATGAGCAGGGCGATCGCGAACCGAACGAGCCCCGGGATGTGGGGCACCACGATCCCCAGCACCCGGCCGCCCTGCTCGATCTGGCCGAGCGTGTCCTCGACGAGCGTGACCACGGCGGCCCCCGCGACGGCCCCCGTCACGGACGCCCGCCCGCCGACCACGAGCATGGCGAGCAGCGCGAACGTCGTGTCGAAGAAGAACTCGTCCGGCCCGAAGGCGAGGAACGCCTGCGCCCACAGGGCCCCGCCGGCGCCCATGATCGCGGCCGACAGCACCCACGCCCCGAAGCGGGCGAGGGGCACGTTCGCGCCGCTCGCCGCGGCGGCGAGGGGATCCTCGCGCGTGGCCTGCAGCCGCATCCCGGGCTGGGAGGAGCGGTAGGCGCGCGCGAGGAACGCGACGACGGCGAGTCCGGCGAGGGCGACCCAGGTCGTGGTGTTCGGCGGAACCCCGTAGATCCCGATCGTGCCGCGCGTCACGGGGCTCCAGTTGGAGAGCACGCTGTTGCCGACGACGAGCAGCGCGAGCGTGCCCATGGCCATCGCGGACTCGCGCATCCGCACGAGGGCGCCGCCGAGGACCGCGGCGACGGCCGCGGCGAGGAGGGCCCCGAGCGCGACCGATCCGAGCAAGCCGAGCTGCAGGTCGGCGAGCCAGCCGGGGAGCGTGGGCAGCTGCGTGGCCTTCACCGCGGTGGGGATCGTGACGAGGGCCGCCGCGTACGCGCCGATCGCCATGAACGCGACGTGCCCGAAGGAGATGATGCCGGAGAGGCCGGTGAACACCTGGAAGCCCAGCACGAGGATCGCGTCGAGGTAGAAGGCGACGAGCGTCGTCTCGGCGAGGTGCGAGCCGGAGGCGTGCACGAGCACGCCGACGAGGACGAGGGGAGCGAGGAGCAGCGCCGAGCCGACGAGCGCGTCGCGCAGACGTCCGGGTGCGAACGCCGCCGCCATCAGATCGCCTCGCTCGGACGTCCGAGGAGCCCCTGCGGGCGCACGTACAGGATCGCGACGATCGCGAGGAGCGCGAGCGCCTGGGCGAACGGGACGAGGACGCTCGGCAGGGTGGCGTGGAGGAACACCTCGAGGGCGCCCAGGAAGAAGCCGCCGACGACCGCCCCCGAGAGGCTCCCGAGCCCGCCGATGACCGAGGCGATGAACGCCTGGAGGATCGGCGTGAAGCCCATCGAGGGGCTGACCGAGGTCAGGCGGGCGACCCACAGGACCCCGGCGATCCCCGCGAGGAGCCCCGAGATCGCGAAGGCGAGGCTCGTCACCCGGTTCGCGTGGATGCCCATGAGTCGCGCGGTGGGGAAGTCCTGCGCCGCGGCGCGCATCGCGAGCCCGGCGCGGGAGCGACGGAGGAACAGCGTGAGCAGCGCGAGGCTCGCGAGCCCCACGACGGCCGTGATCAGGGGCAGGAACCCGATCCGGATCTCGCCGAGCCTGATCGCGCGGTTGAACAGGTCCGGGATCGGGACCCCTTTCGGCCGGGGTGAGACGACCTGGCGGAACAGGTTCTGGATGATCTGCGACACGGCGAAGGACGTGAACAGCAGCGTGAGGAAGCTCGCCCGCCGCAGGGGGCGGAACGCGACGAGCTCCATGCCCATGGAGGCGAGGGTCGAGCACGCGATGCCGAAGAGGGCCACGAGGAGGAAGGGGGTCTTCCCCGAGGCCAGGTACATCGCGTAGCCGGTGATCGTGACGAGCTCGCCGAAGGCGAAGTTCAGCATGCCCATCACGCCGTAGACGACCGAGAGCCCGAGGGCGAGGAGGGCGTAGATGCTCCCGAGGCTGAGGGCGTTCACCAGCTGCTGGACGAGCTCGCGCAGGGACACCGCTCACCCCTCCGGGACCGAGGAGAAGCCGAGGTAGGCACGCTCGATCGACCCCGCCGCGAGCTCATCGGCCGTGCCCGAGAGCACGATCTGCCCGACGGAGAGCACGTACGCGCGGTCGGCGAGCTCGAGCGCGCGGTGCACGTTCTGCTCCACGAGCAGGAGCGTGACGCCGCGGTCGCGCAGCTCGCCGAGGAGCCGCATGATCTGCTCGACGACGATCGGCGCGAGCCCCAGGGAGGGCTCGTCCAGCAGCATGAGGCGAGGCCGAGACATGAGCGAGCGGGCGACGGCGAGCTGCTGCTGCTCGCCCCCGGAGAGCGTGCCGGCCAGCTGCGTCCGCCGCTCGGCCAGGACGGGGAAGAGCCCGAAGACGGCGTCGAGGTCCGCCCGTATCTCCGCGTCGCGCCGCGCCATCGCCCCGACGAGCAGGTTCTCGAGGACGGTCATGCGAGGGAACACGTGGCGTCCCTCGGGAACGAGCGAGATCCCTCGCCGCACGAGCGACTCCGGCGGCGCTCCCGTGATGGGCTCGCCCTGGAAGGTGATCCGCCCCTCCTGGGCCCGGATGGAGCCGGTGATCGCGCGCAGGAGCGTGGTCTTGCCGGCGCCGTTCGGGCCGAGGACCGCGACGATCTCGCCCTCCTCGACGTGGAGGGAGACGCCGCGGAGCGCCCGGATCGCCCCGTAGGCGACCGAGAGCCCCTCCACCCCGAGGAACGGTGCGGTCATCTACCCGATGACGGGCGGGACGAAGCTGGGGTAGGAGCTGCCGCCGCAGGTGAACTCGGTCCCCTCGACGACGATCAGCCAGGCCGGCTTCTCGGCTCGGCGGGTCTCGGGATCCATCTTGATCCTCCCCGTCACGCCCTCGTAGTCGAGCTTCGCGAGTCCCTCGATGATGTCGGCCGGCTCGGCGCTGCCCACCTGCTCGATCACGCTCTTCAGCGCGTAGATCTCGTCGTAGCCGAGGGCCACGACGATCGAGACGGGGTCCGCCCCGGTCGCCTCGCGGTACCGGTCGTAGAAGTCCTGCAGTGGGGTGCCGGGTTCGGGCGGGCAGCCGGATGCCGAGAAGACCATGCCGTCGATCGCCTGCGCCCCCGCCTCCTTCAGGGACTCGTCGAAGTTCCCGTCCGTCGACAGCACGGGGGTCTCGACGCCCGCCTGTCGGAGCTGCCGCATGAACACCTGCGTGTCCGGCGGGAACATCGGGGTGAAGATCACGTCCGGCTGCGGGTCGGCGTTCTGGATCTTCGTCACCACCGCCGAGAAGTCCCCCGCCCCGATGACGTACGAGTCTTCCCCGACGATCCTGCCGCCGCCCCGCTCGAACGTCTGCCGGAAGTACTCAGGAAGGTTGGCGGTGTACGGGTAGTCGGGGGAGCCGAGCAGGTACGCGGACCCGAATCCCTGGTCGAGGGCGTACTCGGCCACCACGGCGCCCTGGACGTTGTCGCTCATCACGAGCTGGAAGGCGCACTCGCCCATGTCGCCGACGAGGGTCGGCGCGGTGCCGTCGCCGGTGGACACCGGGACACCGCTCTGGCACGCGAGCGTGCCCTGGGCGACGGCCGCGTCCCCCGTCGTCCCGATGAGGTACACGACCCCCTCGCTGATGAGTCGCTGCGTCGCCTTGGTCGTCTCGGTCACGTCGTTCCGCTGATCGACCACCCGCAGCTCGAGCGGCCGGCCGAGGACGCCACCCGCCGCGTTGATCTCGTCGATCGCGAACTGGGCGCCATCGCGCATCGGGACGTCGTAGTACGAGTACGTCGAGCTGAGGTCCGCGGGGAAACCGATCAGGATCGGTTCGCCGCCCTTGCCCTCGTCCCCCTCGTTCCCGGCGCACGCGGCCCCGACGAGCGCGAGCGCCAGCAGGAGCGGGAGGAAGAAACCGTTGCGCCTCATCGGGCCTCCCTGGATCCCTCGGGCGTCGCCCCCGCGGCGACGCCGTCCAGCGGAGGCGTTTGTACCCCCGGGGGCGGCCGCCTGTCAAGACGATTACCGTTGACCGCAGCGTGGCGCACGTTGTAAGAATCGTAACCACACGGCCAGCGGAGGTGAAGGTGGGAAGGACGGTGCGGCGGAGCGAGGCGGCGACGATCGGCGAGCTCGTCCGCGACCGCATGGGGTCGGTCACGCCGGCCGAGCGGAAGGTGGCGCGGGCGCTCCTCGCCGCCTATCCCGTGGCCGGCCTCGAGAGCCTGAGCCAGCTCGCGGTCCAGGCCGGGGTCGCCGCCCCGACCGTGCTCCGCTTCGTACGGAAGCTGGGGTTCGAGGGGTTCCCGGAGTTCCAGCGGGCGCTGCGCTCCGAGGTGCAGGCCCGGATGAGCTCGCCGGTCTCGCTGTACCCGGCGAAGGCGCTCCGCGGACGCGACGAGATCCTCGGCGAGAGCTTGCGGACCTTCTCCCGAGCCCTCGAGCAGACCTTCCACGCCGTTCCGGCCTCGGAGTTCCAGGCCGTCGTCCGGCTCCTCGCGGATGAGCGGCGACGCGTCATCCTCACGGGGGGGCGCTTCAGCCAGCTCCTCGCGCACTACCTGTACGTGCAGCTCCACATGCTCCGTCCCGGGTGCGTGCTCGTCGGCTCGACGTTCGATCCCCGCGGCTACGCGCTCGTGGACGTGGGCCGCGGCGACGTCCTGTGCGCGTTCGACTACCGCCGCTACCAGGAGGACACGATCGTGCTGGCCCGGGCCGCCGCCGCCCGCGGGGCGACGGTGATCGCGTTCACCGATCCCTGGCTCTCGCCCGTGGCCGAGGTCGCCGATCACGTCCTCACCGCCTACCCCGATGCGCCCTCGCCCTTCGACTCGATGGTCGCCGCGCTCGCGCTGACCGAGGCGGTGCTGGCCGGCGTCGTGGCCCGGCTCGGCGATCGCGGCCGCCGGCGCGTCGAGGCCGTGGATCGGGCCCTCGCGGAGCCGTTGGCCGTGCCGGGCCGCGACCGGGGCCGCCGATGAGTGCGCTGGACCCTCGCGAGCGCGCCCGGTCCGTCCGGCCGGACGGCTTCCTCACCGACCTCCGTGAGCTCGTCGCGATCGACTCCGGCACGGAGGACCCGGCTGGGGTGAACGCCGTCCTCGACGTCCTCGAGGGATGGATGCGACGGGACGGGTGGGACCTCGAGCGCCGTCGCTGCGGCCCGCTCGAGGATGGGACGGCGCTGGGTGATCTGCTCGTGGGGCGCGTCGAGGGACGGGGACGGGGTCGGGTCCTCCTCGTCGGACACGCCGACACCGTCTTCGAGCGCGGCACGGCCGCGGCCCGCCCGCTCCGGGTCGAGGGCGGGCGCGTCCTCGGGCCCGGGGTCTGTGACATGAAGGGCGGCCTGGTGCTCGGCCTCGCCGCCGTCCGGGCGCTGTCCGAGGGCGGACCCGAGGGGCTCGGGCGCGTCACCTTCCTGATCACCCCGGACGAGGAGATCGGCTCGCCCGGCTCGCGGGAGCGGATCCGTGCCGAGGCGCGCGACCACGACGTGGCCCTCGTCCTGGAGGCAGCGCGGGAGGACGGATCGGTGGTCTCGGCCCGCAAGGGGGTATCCACGGCCGAGATCCGGCTCCGGGGGCGGGCGGCCCACGCCGGCGTCGAGCCCGAGCGCGGTCGGAGCGCGCTGCTCGCCGCCGCCCGGCTCCTGCTCGCGCTGCACGGCCTCGACGATCCCGCCGGGGGCACGACGGTGAACGTCGGCGTGCTCCGCGGTGGCTCGCGGCCGAACGTCGTTCCCGAGCTCGCGGAGCTCGAGGTCGATATGCGCGCCGCGACGCTCGACGCGCAGGAGCGGGTGGAGGACGCGGTGCGCGAGCTCGTCGCCCGGCCGTGGCTGGAGGGCGTCGAGGCCGAGCTCGACCTGGTGCGCGAGCACGTGCCGATGGAGCGGACGCCGGCCACCGAGCGGCTCGTCGCGCTCGCGCGTGGGCTGGCCGCCGAGCTGGGGTTCGAGCTCCGCGCCGCGAGCACCGGCGGCTGTTCGGACGCCAACACGATCGCCGCCCTCGGCGTTCCGACCCTGGATGGCCTCGGGCCGGTCGGCGGCGACGACCACTCCGAGCGCGAATGGATCGAGCTCGCGACGATCCCCGAGCGCACCGCGCTGCTCGCCGGCCTCATCGCGCGTGGGCCCGAGGCGCTCCGCGGCGCATCGACCGCCTGATGGCGGAGGATCGCTATCCCTCGGGGTCCTCGGGCTCGGGCGGGGCCTCGGCGAGGGCCGCCGCGAGGAAGCGGTACGTCCACTCCTCGGCGAACCGCCGGGAGTCGGCGAAGACGATCGGGACCTCGGGGTAGCGGAGCTGGAGCCGGGCGAGCATGTCGGCGAGCCAGGCACCCGAGACGTGCTCGAGGGCGAACAGCTGCGGGTACCGTCCCTCGACCACCACCGCGGCCGAGGGGATCTCGGCGAGCCGCTGCATCTGGAAGGCCATCGTGCCGTCCGACAGCGAGCTCGCGAGGTTCTCCAGCGTCTTGCGCTCCACGGCCGCGATCGGGTCGCCCTCGGCGACGACGGCGTAGTCGCCGGCCGGCAGCGCGAGCCGCTCCGTCGTGACCGGGCGCCCCGCGAAGCGGTACGGGTACCGCTCACGGGTGTCGATGGCGATGGCGAAGCCCTCGGAAAGGGCGCGGGCCCGCGGGATCCGCGCACCTGGGTTCGCGGCGCGGGCGGCCGTGCGGGTCTGCCAGAAGATCGCCGGGCGCCCGCGCGTCTCGGTGAACACGAACTGGGATCGGTTGAGGCGGGGACGGTCGAGCACGAGGTCGATCACCGCGCCGCGGCGGCGGCACGAGACGACCGGGGTCTCCTCCAGGACCTCGGCGTCGGGAGGCCATGCCTCCTCGTAGGGGTGGCAGTACACGCGCGAGGAGCGTGGCCAGGTGTCCCGGGCCTTGAGCAGGAGCCCTCCCTCGACCGGCAGGCGCAGCAGGTAGGGGAGCCTGCTGTCCTCCTGCGGGTTCCGCGCGATGGTGAAGACCCCGTCCATGCCCGCCCCGACACGCTACCCGAGCCGTGGCCCGACGTCGCGGAACCCTCACGGACAGGTTCCCCAGACGGGCGGGAGGTCCGTGACGCCTTCTCGGTCCTCGATCGCCGTCACCACGAACACGTCGTCGCGCAGCTCGAGCCTCGTCAGGTGCAGCCGCCACGGCGAGACGGCGTCGTCCCGCTGCGCGCTCCAGGCGACGAGCTCCCGTCGGCGGGCGTCCAGGACCCGGCACTCGAACCCCGTCTGCCAGATCGCGTCGGAGGGACCCCCGAGCCGGAGCGGGCCCGGCTCGAGGTAGCCGGGATCACCGGGCGGGGCGAGCTCGAGCGCGCGCACGGCGCCGGGCTCGACCCGGTACATGCCCACGGTGGAGACCGCCGCCCCGGGGCCGAGGACGATGGGGAGCTCGGCGCGCAGGTCTCCGTCGACGTCCGAGCCCTCGAGCGCCCGGCAGACGAAGGGCTCCTCGCAGTCCTCGAACGGGACGGAGAAGGTCGCGGTCGCGAGCGAGACCGTGAGCTCGGCGCGCCAGGTCGTCTGGACCGCCTCGGGACCGCAGGTGGCGAGCGGGACGAGGATGTGGAGCGTCGCGAGGTCGATCGCCCCGTCGTCGTCGAAGTCGCCCCGCGAGGAGCTCGCGAAGCAGCTCGAGCCGGTCGGTGCCGCCACGGGTGTGGGACCCGGGCCGGTCCCGACCCAGGAATGGGCGCCGGCGCCGAGCTGCGGGTCGGTCAGGCGCCGCGGATCCGCGCCGTCGAGGCCGACGACGAAGACGCCGGGCCCGCTCGCATCCTCGGCGGAGAACGCGATGTGGGAGCCATCCGGCGACCACGTCGGGGTGGCGGGGAAGGAGATCTTGTCGGGGGGGAGATCGAGCGTCCGCAGACCGGAGCCATCGGCGGCGATCAGGTAGATGTGGCTGCCCGCGTCGTCGAAGGCGAGCATCGAGCCGTCCGGGGACCACGACGGGCTCCAGGCGCCCGGTGGGAAGCTCGTGAGGCGGTGCGGCTCGGTCCCGTCGACCCGGATGAGCCAGAGCTGCGGCGCGCCCCTGGTCATCCTCGCGAACGCGATGGTCGAGCCATCGGGCGACCAGGCGGGGGAGGAGTCGTCGGTCGGGCCGCCGAGGAGCAGGCTCGGCTCCCCGCCCTCCGCGGGGACCGTGTACAGGTCCCTGCGGTCCTCGGTCGCGATGGGGTCTGGGCTGGTGGTCACGAAGGTGCTCCGGGCGAACACGATCGTGCGGCCGTCGGGCGACCAGCTCGGCTCCTCGTCCGCTCCCTGCGGGTTGGCGGTCAGGCGCCGCTCGCCCGACCCGTCCGCGTTCACCACCCAGATGCCCGTGCTCCCGTCGTCGCTCGTCCTCGAGAACGCGATCCGCGCGCCGTCGGGTGACCAGACGGGGTCGTCGCCCGGGACGAGGCGCCGCAGGTTCGAGCCGTCGGCGTCCATGACCGCGATGACCGGCTGGAGGTCGTCGGGGCGCTGGGTGGAGAGCGCGATCCGCCCCTCATCGGGGGCTGCGGGGAGGCGCCGCGCGGGGGCCGCGATCGTGCGCCAGGCGACCCAGGTTCCCCCGGCGCCGATCGCGAGGGCGAGGAGGGCGGCGATGGCGCGGCGGCCACGTCGGCGTCGTTGCACCCGCCGCATGGTGAGGGCGAGATCCTCGGGCCGCGAGCGCACGTGCCGGACCGCCTGCTCGATCAGCTCGCGCACCTCATCCATCGTCCTCGACCTCCGTCCTCGCCCGGAGGGCGAGCCGGGCCCGGTGCACCCGGCCCCGGACCGATGCGGGGTCGATGCCGAGCACGGCCGCGGCCTCCTCGGAGCTCAGGCCCGTCCAGGCCACGAGCAAGAGCGCCTCGAGCTGTCCCCTCGGGAGCGCTCGGAGGGCCCGCAGGAGCTCGTCTCGCCGCTCCGCGATCTCGCCCGGGTCGACTTGGCCCGCTGGCTCGCCCGCCCGGTGGCGCAGCGCGACGGCCGCGCGCCGGAGCGCGCTCCGCCGCAGGTTGAACGCGATCCGGTACAGGTAGGCGCTCGGACGCTCCGCCGAGCGAACCCGGTCCCATCGTTCGAAGGCCCTCGCCATCGCCTCCTGCGCGAGGTCCCTCGCCTCCTCCACGTCGCGGCAGAGCAGGTACATCGTTCGAAGCAGGCGCTCGTACTCGGCGTCGAAGAAGGCCTCGAAGTCCAGGTCCCGCGCGTGCTCGCCCTCGGCCACGGTCGCCTTCACTGCCCACCGAAGAAGACGCCGACCCGCGGCCGTTCGTTCGGGTCGATCAGCGGTTGTGC
>CAZXJB010000039.1:0-4115 GCA_964640965.1 uncultured Actinomycetes bacterium
CGGTACGTCCGCTCTAAGCACGGGAGCGGGAGGCCCGCTCCTTCATGGCATCAAGTGGTGGACCTTGACCCACCGTCATCCTCGCTCTCACGCGATCGCTGCTAGGAGCTCGCCCGGGCTCTCACCCCCTCGAGCGAGTCGAGTCGCGCCATCGAACCGACGCTGAAGGAGCGGCGGTCCGCGACCCGCCGTTCGTCGTCTTGCTCCTGGAGCAAGGTCGAGACCATCCGCACCAGCGAGGCAGGGTTGGGGAAGATTGCGACCACGTTGGTGCGCCGCTTGATCTCCTCGTGCAGCCGCTCGAGCGGGTCCGTGGAGTGCAACCGTCGGCGGTGCTCCCTCGGGAAGTGCAGGTGGGCGAGCAGGTCCTCGGCGGCGTCCTGGAGCAGATCGGCGGCCTGGGGGACCGTCCGCGGATGACGCCTGCCACCTCGTGCAGCTGCGCCATCGCCGAGGGGTGGTCGGGCTGGATGAAGATGGTCCGCACGATCGCGGCGACGGTGTCCTGGGCGGTCTCAGGGACGGTGGCGAGCAGGTTCCGCATGACGTGGACCCGGCACCGCTGCCAGGTGGCGCCTCCGAGCACCTTGGCGATGGCCTGACGCAGACCCTCGTGAGCATCGGAGATCGCCAGTCGCACGCCCCGGAGCCCGCGTTCGACGAGGCTCCGCAGGAACGATGTCCAGAAGGCGTGGTCCTCCGAGGGACCGGTGTCCACCCCCAGCACGCCGCGGTGACCGGCCTCGGACACCCCACGGCGAGGGCGGTGGCGACCGAGATCACCCGGCCGCCCTCCCGGATCTTGTGGAAGGTGGCGTCCAGCCACACGTAGGGGTGCTCCCCCTCGATCGGTCGGGCGAGGAACGCCCTCACGTCCTCGTCCGGGACCTTGCAGAGCCGGGAGACCTCGGACTTGGAGATGCCGTCCATCCCCAGCGCCCGGACCAGGTCGTCGACCTTGCGGGTGGAGATGCCCTTCACGTACGCCTCCACGATCACCGCCTGCAGCGCCCGCTCCGCCCGTCGGCGGGGCTCCAGCAGCGAGGGGAAGTAGGTGCCGGCGCTCACCTTGGGGATCCGAAGCTCGATCGTGCCGACCCGCGTGTCCCAACTCCGGGTCCGGTACCCGTTGCGGTAGGCGGTGCGAGAGCCGGTCCGTTCGTACGGCGCCGCGCCGATCCGGGTGGAGACCTCGGTCTCCATCAGCGCCTGGGCGAGCACCCGGACGCCTCCACGCAGCAGGTCGACGTCGTCTTCCTCGAGCAGCTTGCCCGCGAACGAGCTGACGTCCATCCTGGGAGTGGCGATCGTCCCTCCTCATCCGGCTGTCCTGTCGTTGAGGATGGCGGTGACCATCTACGTCCCGGGGATTTCCGCCTCGAAAGTCCACCCCGAATCCCCACCACTTCGGGGGACGCCCACGGCGCCGGAACTCCGGCGGGTACCTCCTCGGCATCCCGACCTCCTCATGGGGGTCAGGGGCATGGGGGAATCAAACGATGCCGACCGCACCGAAGTGGGGGAACATCAGACGTCCGCTTGACAGCCTGAGGCCCGCAGCCGCTATAGTCGCTCCATGTTTGACCGGCCGTTCAACCGCGTGGACGTAGCCGGGGCCGTGGCGCGCCGGGCCCGCTGAACCCGGGCCCGAGCGCGCCGCTCAACGACCTCCCGCCCGGGAGGTCGTTCTCTTCCCGATCCGATCGACCCCCTGGGAGGAAAGACCATGGACACGACCCTGCACGCAGATCGCCACCGTGACGCCGCGGCGCTCGCAGAGCGCTGGCGCACCGACCCCCGCTGGCGCGGCATCCGGCGCCCGTACACCGCCGAGGACGTCGTCCGCCTGCGCGGCTCCATCCGCATCGAGCACACGCTCGCACGCCTCGGCGCGGAGCGTCTGTGGGCGCTCCTCACCCGCGAGGGGTACGTGCGCGCCCTGGGCGCGATGACCGGCGGCCAGGCCGTGCAGATGGTGCGCGCCGGCCTCGAGGCGATCTACGTCTCCGGCTGGCAGGTCGCCGCCGACGCTAACCTCGCCGCCCACACCTACCCCGACCAGTCGCTCTACCCTTCGAACAGCGGCCCCCACCTGGTGCGGCGCATCAACCAGGCACTCCTTCGGGCAGACCAGATCGCCTGGTCCGAGGGCGAGGAAGGCGCCCGCTGGCTGGTTCCGATCGTCGCCGACGCCGAGGCCGGGTTCGGCGGGCCGCTCAACGCGTTCGAGCTCACGAAGGCGATGATCGAGGCGGGCGCAGCCGGGATCCACTTCGAGGACCAGCTCGCGAGCGAGAAGAAGTGCGGGCACCTGGGCGGCAAGGTCCTCGTGCCGACCGGCCAGTTCCTGCGCACGCTCACCGCTGCGCGCCTCGCCGCCGACGTCCTCGACGCACCGACGGTGCTCATCGCCAGGACCGACGCCGATGCCGCCACGCTCCTCACCTCCGACGTCGATCCGCGCGATCGCCCGTTCCTGACCGGCGAGCGCACGCCCGAGGGCTTCTTCCGCGTCCGCTGCGGCCTCGAGGCCGCGATCGCCCGGGCCCTCGCGTACGCGCCGTACGCCGACGTGCTCTGGTGCGAGACCTCGACCCCGGACCTCGGGGAGGCGCGCGAGTTCGCGCAGGGCGTGCACGAGGCCTTCCCCGGCAAGCTCCTCGCCTACAACTGCTCGCCGTCGTTCAACTGGCGGCGTCACCTCTCGCCCGCGGAGATCGCGCGCTTCCAGGACGAGCTCGGGGCGATGGGCTACCGCTTCCAGTTCGTCACGCTCGCGGGGTTCCACGCGCTGAACGCCTCGATGTTCGAGCTCGCGCACGGCTACGCGGCCGAGGGCATGAGCGCGTACGTGCGCCTGCAGGAGCGGGAGCTCGCCCTCGAGGCCGAGGGCTACACCGCCACGCGCCACCAGCGCGAGGTCGGCACCGGGTACTTCGACCTCGTGGCCCAGACCGTGGGCGGCGGGGAGGTCTCGACGCTCGCGCTCGAGGGCTCGACCGAGGTCGAGCAGTTCGAGGCGCCCGTGCTCCTGGAGGACGAGCTCGCGAGGTGAGTGATCAGGCCGGCAGCTCGGTGACCGGCTCGATCTCGGCCTCGGCGGCCGCGGCGGCGGAGGCGCTCGCGGCGGCCGGCGTCGGCACGCCCACGCGCTCGCGCTGGGAGGTCGAGACGATCACGAGGGCCGTGCTCCCCACCACGACGAGCCCGCCGGCGACGACGAGCGGCGTGAGGGGCTCGCCGAGCACCGGCCAGGCCATCGCCGCCGAGATCGCCGGCGAGCACTGGGTGACGAGGGCCGAGAGCCACGACTCGACGTGCCGGTGGGACCACGCGACGAGCAGGTGCCCGGTCATCCCCGGCAGCAGCGCGACCGCGACGAGCACCGTCCAGTCCCGCGGGGTCGGCGTCGCCGGCGGCACGCCGCCCACGAGCAGGGCGACGGGGGTCACGGTGAGGGCCGCGGCGATCATCACGCTCGTCATGTACTCCAGGGCCGAGGCCTGCGCGCGGGCGCGCTTGGAGAACAGCCAGTACGCCGTCCAGGACACGGTCCCCGCGAGCGCGAGGAGGTCGCCGACGGGGCTCCACGCCGGGGAGCCGGAGCTGCCGAGGGCGACGATCCCGACCCCGAGGAAGGAGAGCACGACGAGCGCCGCCTCCCGCCGACCGGGCCGCTCGCCGAACATCCGCCCCGCGACGAGCGTGATGAGGATCGGCGAGAGCGCCCCGATGATCGCGGCGTTCGCCACGGTCGTGAGCTTCACGGCGGTGAACCCGAGGGAGATGTCGAGCGCGAACAGCGCGCCGCCCGGCGCGCAGGCCCGGAAGGTGCTCCAGGCCAGGCGCCGACGGGTCACCGCGAGCGCGATGAGGTGCACCGCGACCCCGAGCCACAGCCGGTACATCGCGAAGGACAGCCCGGTCAGGGTCGTGGACTTCACGAAGACGCCGACGCTGCCCCACACGACCGTGGCGGCGGAGACGGCGGCGATCGCGGCCGTGCGGTGCGGCGAGCGTTCGGGCACGAGCGCTAGCCTACGGAACGACGGTTGGGACCGACGGGGAGGGGTGGCATGGACGGGAGGCTCGCGGGCAAGCGGGTCGCGGTCCTC